>NZ_JAMPNR010000022.1:0-138590 GCF_028479485.1 Providencia sp. PROV209
GAAAACCCCCTCCGGAGTCAATCAGCCTCCGTCAAAGGACCATGTAATGGATGCTATCCCATTAGATATGGTGAGTATGCCTGAAGAGCAAGACAATTATTTTTAATTACCAGTTTACCCTCAGGATAATGCCTAATTTAATGATTAGGCATTATTGATAATAGTGTGTATGTAGGAAAAAAATTGTCCACCAACAAGCTAAAATGATGGACAACTTTATACACGTAAAACAATGGAGGGTGTATTAAGGGCAAAATCAACTTATCGTTACATTGAGAGGTTGACTTTGTTGATAGAAATTCTTAAAGGCTTGAATAAAATGCGGAATATCGTCATAACCTACTTCTTGTGCAATACGAGGCATTGGCATATTGTCGACTTTTGACAGCATCATCGCTTTATTCATCCGCGATGTTAGGCTGATGGTTGAGAAATTAGTGTCTTCACTTGCTAAACGACGTTTTAATGTTGATGTGCTCATGTGTAGCTGTTTAGCGATGAGCTCTAAAGTACAATTTTGTTTTCCTGAGTTGTGATAAATATAATCATAAACTTTGTCTTTAGTTAAAACATTCATGGAAGTTTGTAAGGTAGGATAAAACGTATTTTCAAGTAAGAAAAAGGACAAAACAAAATTCAAATGAATCGCCATTTTATTGTCTACATTCTTTATTTTTGTATCTGTATTCATTTCTAAATGGCGAATCTCTTGGATTGCTGAATAAAAAACTTCCCCTAATATTGGGGTATTCGAAATATCAGTAGTACAAACTTGGCTGTGATAATGTGTTTTTTTCTTTTCTATAAATAATGCGCTATTTTGTTTATAAAAATAATTTAGCATTTCAGCGGATACAGGCATAATATCGAGCGCTATCTTTTCAGAGGCGGCTTTTTTGATGAATTCAATGACCTTACCTTTAGGCAAAAAACAGATGTTGTTGGTCAATAGGTTACACCACTCCCCATTCTCAATCCGCAAACAGATACCACCTTGCTTTACTTTTAATAAAATCGCATTAGGGAGGTAAAAATGATTTTTTATTTCACTGGGTGCTGCTTTGATGTAATTAATTAATGTTTCTTCGCAAAAAACAATCGACATAAGTCAAGCCTAAAGAGTAAGGGTCATAGTAACTTATTTTAAATAGGGGGATCTATTTCGGGAGTATTTAAAATAAACGTTTTTATTGATAGAGACATCTTAATTGGAATTTTTTTTGTATATTTAACTGATGGTCGTAAATTTTTATTTTTACAAACGGTGATTTGCTTTTTGTATTGAAGAAAGCTAATGGTATGTTATTAAAGATTTTTTTTGAGAGAAAGGCGTGTTAATTATTGGCGTTATTTTTTATATTTTAAAGTCAGTATTATAGAATATCAAAAATGATGATAAATATATTTAGAAATACGATTTTTCATTAAAAGCGGATAGGGAAATTAACGAGACTCGCGATGAGGGAAAAATGCCCCTCATCGCGATACACTTATTTCAGCATTTGATTAAATTGGCTATACAGGGCTTGAGCGCTTTTCTTATAACCATCCGCAGAGAAGTGAACATTGTCTGGGCGAGCTAAGCCTTGAGATGCCCAAGCACGGATAGAGCAGGGCCCTCCCATATTCGCTTGCCAATCCCAAAATAAGGTGTGCTCTTGAGCGGCAATATTCTTTTGAATACGGATCACATCCATCAAATTGACGGGCATTTGAGCATGACACCCAGCAGCGTTACTGAATTTAATGGAATCGCTTGGTCCCACTAACATAATGACAGCATTAGGGGATTGCTGACGAATTTGCTGAATTTTATCTCGCAGATTTTGCTCATATGCCGCGAGGTTCAATGTGTCATTAAAGGCTTCGTTGGTCCCAAAAGCTAAAATAACCATATCCGGTGACATCTGAGCTAACGTCGCGCTCCATTGAGGCTGCCATTTATCCAACATATTGATCGTTGCCCCGTTCAAACCGATTGCAGATAACATGACACCAGGTTTATTTGAACGGACTAACCAGCCACCCACTTTTAGACGACTTGTTGACCCCACAGAGACGGTTGACGGCAATTGAGTATCCACAGGGGCAGAGAATTGCCAGCTATTTCCCGTTGCTGGGAGTGCAACCGTTGGAGAAGATGATGGTGAAACTTGCATCTGGCTACCCGTTGAACTTTGGTATAACGCTTGTAAGCGGTAACCATTTTGGACGGGTTGTAACGGTTTCAGTAATACACTGCTTTTCCCGCTTTGTGGCTCGGCGATCAATCCACCTAATGGGTAATCAATACGCTCATCTTTGCGGCTACTGGAGAGAGACCAGTCGGATTTATCGCTCATGCGATTAATCGTAGCAGTGCGTTGACCTGGTACCGAAATTGGCGGTACAAACCCTGGTCCTGCATCGCCATAACGTTTTTGGAATAAGTTTCTCAGCTCACCAGTAAAAAAATCGGCAGCCGTATGAGAGTCCCCTATCTGGAGGATATGGACTTGTTGGTTGCCTTGACGCAACTTAGTGGCGAACTGACTTAAATTGGGTTCACTGTTATTGACCAACTGCCCTTGCTCTGTCGGTGCAGACCAGTTGGGTTGCGATGTTTTACCGCGTTTAGTATCCGGTGTCTGACAAGAGACTAAGCTGAATGACAGCAGTGTTATAACACTAGCTGTGAGTAGCTTGCTCTTGACCTGATTCTGGTTGTTCAGCTTCATGAGGCTCCTTGTCTTCCTCTTCGAAATGGATCAGTGAAAATACGCTTTCGGCAATCATTTGTTGCCCTTTACCACTGAAATGGATCCCATCACCACTGCGCAATTTTATAGCATTGCTACCATCACCAATATAGTCGGAATAGTCGTCATTTTTATATTTAAAGACGTCATTGGCAGAGATGTACATCTCGCCATACTTTGCCACTTCGGTTTGGTAGAGACCACGTAGGAATTTCATACCGTCAGAAAGGGTATTCTTGCGCATATTCGGTGGACCCACCCAAATCACATCCACATGATGTTGGCGCGCGGTGGTAAGAATTTCACTGATACGCGAGCGATAGGTTTGTTCCCATTCTTCACTCTTAAATTTCACATACTTATAGCCGGATTGTGGTGGCATATCCCACGGATCATTTGGACCTAAAAACACCACTAATACTTTGATATTAGGGTTATCATTCAGTGCTTTGGCAATGGTATCTGGCCAGTTAAAAAACTTAGGGTATGCAAGCCCAGTGCTCTGCTTACTTAAGTTAATACTCTCAATATTATACTTTTTCAACAGCATGTTTTTAACATGGGGAGCGACGCCTTGCATCATGGAGTCCCCTGCAAACAGAACCTGATCCCCTGCGGCGATATTCGCGACCTGTTTTTGAACAACTGGTCCTTCCGGTTCTGCAATCGTCACACCCGCAAAGGTACGCCCCTGCATTTTTGAGCGGGCTTGCGGGCGCTTTAATAACTCAGGGAAAGTGACCGACAAACTTTCAGCAGGGTAAATATACCCATTGATAAAGTGTAGCCCGACACGGAAATCTTGTGGAAATACGCGTTTTTCTTGATTGTTAGCCCGTTGAGCGGCGAGTTTATCCTCCGCCGCTTTTTGCCCCGAAGCATGATAGACAAACGTTGAGCCCGCTTCTTGGACGCCATCATGTAACGCGCTTCCGTAATCCCACACAGGGTTTCCGCTTATTTTCGCCCATGGCGTATCTTGGTGATATTTTTGTTGCCAGAATCGTTCTAAGGAGCTTTGGTTTAACCAAATCAGTAATAATCCGGTAATGATGACGATTAACAGCACTTGCCCGGTTTTTTTCAGGTTCTTTTTAAACTCAGAAGTTAGCATAGATAAATCCTGGCATTCCCGAAGGTGAAAGCATAAACATAATCGTTAATACAATGGCTAATGGAATAGGGTAGTAGTACCAAGCGATATCCTGATATTTCTTGGCGATGTATTGATAGCCTTGAACAAAATAAGGATAAGCAAGGAACAAGAGCCAGAATGCAATCAACAAGCCGAGGTTAGCGCTAATCGATGCAATAAACCCAGGTTCAATAAATTGATTGAGCATCACCAGTGCATCATCAAACGAAGAGCTACGGAAGAAAATCCAAGCAAAGCAGACAAAATGGAAAGTCAGAATACGTGCAAGTAATTTAGAAATATGCGCATTCGGAATTAAGTGGGTTCTACCCATTTTTTTCATCAGCTCGGTTTTGATATTGAAAATCACCGTACCGAGACCATGAATTGCGCCCCAAATCACAAACGTCATCGCGGCGCCATGCCATAGACCTGATATCAGCATCGCGGTGAGAACGTTGATATTCTTGCGGACAAAACCTTTTCTACTGCCACCTAATGGAATGTAGATATAGTCCATGATGAAAGTGGATAAGCTGATATGCCAGCGTTTCCAAAAGTCTTGTAAGTTAGTGGCTAAATACGGCGCATTAAAGTTTACAGGAACTCTAAATCCTAAAAGTAGCGCAATCCCCGTGACTAAGTTGGTATAACCGGAGAAGTTAAAATAGATATTCCACGCATAAGCATAGGTGGCAATTAAAATTTCGCCTGCACTGTAGCCAGCAGGTGCATCAAACACGGGATTAACATAGTTTTCAGCAAGGTAAGAGCTGAAGAGAAACAGTTTTACCAGTGCCAAGCTAATGAGCAATAGGGCGCGTCGTGAATCGAGAATTACACGGCTTTCTGCTTGGATTTGCGGTAAAAAGTTTTTCGCGCGGTTAATTGGACCTGCCACAATACTTGGGAAAAAAGCCAAATATAATACGACGTCAAAAAAGTCCGCTTTTTCAATTTCCTTGCGACAGACCGAGACAGTATAACTGACGGAATGGAAGGCATAGAACGAGAGCCCTAAAGGTGCAAGGAGTTCCAATATAGGAAGCCCCACACTGAATCCAAATTTATCCAATGTTTGCTGGATAGTTTCTTGGAAGAAGGAATAGTACTTAAATGCGGTGAAGCACCCAATGATCCCAGCGGCTAATAACGTATAAATCCATCGGTTAGATAACCATACCGTTGCCCAGTTGGTGAGGAGATAAATAAATAGAGTGTAGCCGAACAGAATATAAGCAAAATCAGGACTAAAAGAATAGACGAAGAAATAACTTGCTGTAATGAGCAACCCATTCTGTAATTTTGAGCTGGGTTGGCAGCCCCAATAAATAAGAAAGAAAACTAAGAAAGAGCCAAGAAACTCAAATGAGAAGAAATTCATATTAGACTCAAGTGTTATTTGTTATGGGTGACCATAATATTTATTCTTTTTCCCTATGCAATCGGAATTTCATCATATTTCAATTTACTCGTCATACTTCGAATTTTAGGGGTGTTGGCTACGCTCAGCTACCCTAGTCACATACTTATGTATGCTCCTAGGGATATCTTCTCTTGCCGCCTACCTAAAATCCAAATTATTTAGAGTAAATCGGGGATAGGGAAAAATGAGTTATGTAAGACTCAAAGTCTAAGAAGTATAGCCGCGGAGGGGTGGGTTGTCATATTTCGAGCGGATGGGAATAAATGCAAAAAAAATCCACTTTCGAAAAAGTGGATTTTTATATCGTGTACCCGGTGTGTAGATACTAAAAATTAACTGCGAGTCGCTGCTCTTTGTTGAGCTTGTGTAATCAGTTCTTCGTTGCTCGCGTACATCTCTTTCAAATAGCGGTTATATGATGAACCTAACTCTGAGTACCCTTTCATATCGTTAATCAGTTTGATGGAGTCTAATTCATCTTGTGATTGACGCTGTTTTGCACGCGAGTGACGTAAAGACTCATACGCGTTATGGGTATTCATGTTCTTCATATAGGCTGTCACTGTTGCTTCAACAGAAGCATACGTTGAGTAGCCTTTGATCTTTCCTTTGTTAACTTGGCAGCCGCTACCACAGCGCATACCAAATAAATTTCCGTTTTTTAGAGCAAGTTGAGAAGTACCCCAACCGGACTCTGTTGCCGCTTGTGTCGCAACTAAATGCGTTGGCATGATGTCTACACGGCTTAACAGCTTATCCCAATTAATACGTTTTGGGTTGCTGCAACTGATGCCATAACTATCGCAGATCTGGGTTAGGCGACGTAGCTCTTGGGCGCTCCATTTGGTGTTTGCGCGCACGGAAAGTAGCCAGTTACGCTCTTCCATAATCTGTTGATTGACTTTTTCAATCACAGGGACAATCGTTTTCAAAAACGCTTTCTTACGTGGAGTACCAGACGGGTATTTACGCATATCAGGCAGAGGTGTTTCTGCTTGATTTGAGTTTTGTGCCGACTTCAGAGTGAAGTCTTTTTTAAGCATCGTACTGGTACTGGTAGAGCCAAAACTGAGGCCCGAAAATAAAAGTAAAAATAAGAAAGCGAAGACGGCGTTTGTCCTCATCGTTCGAGAGGGCATTTGCTTCTCCTATGTTTCTCTGAACAAAAATCGAGCGAATGGTAGCAGAATAATTTTTCACGAGCTACCTTTATCCGACTCGCATTAGCAAAATTTCTGTATTGATTTGTCATTAAGTGTTGATTTATTGCAACTCAATGATTTTAGGGTTCATATATTTACTTTATTTATATTTTCAATGCTGTATTTATCAATTTTTGTTTTTTATTTCAAAAAGGAACTATCTAATTTAAGTCAAATTTGATTATAATTCAAGCAATTGGCAGGTGTATAGTAGGGTTATTATGGTTAAAAATTAATCATTCAGTGGTTTAAATTTTAACCAAAAAGCCCTGTTTCGCATTTTATGAGCAGTGT
Organism: Providencia sp. PROV209; assembly: GCF_028479485.1. Lineage (NCBI taxonomy): Bacteria > Pseudomonadati > Pseudomonadota > Gammaproteobacteria > Enterobacterales > Morganellaceae > Providencia > Providencia sp. PROV209. The sequence goes on from NZ_JAMPNR010000022.1 coordinate 6,796, forward strand.
TGAGTATTAAAAAGACAATATCAAAATGAAAGTTAAGAGTCTAAAATAGTCAAAAAAAGCCCCCTTTTTTGGCTATTGGTCTCCCTATCAAGAAGAATGCTTTACCTGTTTTTTATTCACTCAATAATAACGTTTGTTGTTTTTGATCTTCTATTTTGGCTTTCTCGGCAAGCGCCTCAAAATCACTTACAGTCCAATAAGTTTCAGGAACAGGGAGTTGAGCCATGTTCGTCGTTGGCGCTAAGCGAAATTGCGCGAGATCTGATAATACAAATCCTGCATATTCTGATGGTAAGCTGAGTTTTAACCCTAAGCTTGGTATCGCTTGAGTGGGTAAAAAGGGATATCGGCTGTCCGTGACATCATAATTACGAGTGAGCACTAAAAACTTATCTGGAACGCGCTTTGCACTATTCCACCAAAGTCCATCGACTTTATCGAATGCATGGCGAGTTTGAGATCGCTCTTGAGCGCCGAGTTGCTTCAAGGCGATAGGAATGAGAGATTCTAAGGATTGTGAGAATATCGCAAGCGATTCAGCACGACCTTGTAAAATCAGTGAGCTTGCCAGCCTTGCTCCTACTAGGTTTGAATATAAGTCTTCAGGTGAAAACGCAGAGATGCCTTCGGAAAATCCGGGGACTGACTGATACCCATACCATTGTGCAATCTCATGCCAAGCCGCTAACTGGAAAGCAAGCTTTGCGGCTAAGTAAGTACTTAACGTGTAGCGTTCAGTGGGTGAGGCGGGTGGTGTAAAGGCTGAGAAATGAATCTGCCGGCTCGCGAGCTCATGATTCAGCGTTAGCGTCCATTCCTCCCCCAGCTTTGGGTAAATTTGGCTAAAGAGATAGAGCGTATAATCGGCGGTATCTCTGACATGGGCAATATCAATAAATCCACCTTCAGTGGTATAAATCAATCCCACTTTTTCTTTACTGATCCCTAATAAATCAGCGGCGGCAGAAAAATAGCTATCATTATAATGATGTTGACCCAGATTATCGGCTTCAACCACATTATCAATGGTATAGAAAGGAACAGGAATGCCAGCCACTTCAGCTTGCAGATCATAACCAAATGCGCAACAGGCTCGCAGTCCTTGAGGCGCGTCTAAGTTTTGTAGTACTGGCCAAGCTTGCTCGGCTTCCTCATGGGAAACTGTCTCTAGATTAATACGAGCGGCAGGCAAGTTCAGCTCTTCGCGAGTTTGACACGCGACGAGCATCAATAATATAGATGAAGTGATTAGCAGCTTAATCATTAGAAAGACTCACCGACTTGGAAATAGACCCCAGTACTGTTACGACCGACACCAAAATCCAGCCGAACATTCATTCGTGGTTTAAATTCAAAACGATAACCTACACCTGCGCTTGGTAACCAGTGACCTGAACCTAATTCAGAAGGGGAATCGCTCATCGTTCCCGTACCTAACCAACCCACAATCCCATGCCGCCAGTCCAATTTATGGCGTAACTCTACTTGGCTGGTAAAAATATTATTGTCCCGATAGCGACCTTCATAGTAGCCCCGCATACGATTACTGTTACCTAATAAAGAAAGCTGGTTCCATGGAACATCACCAGTCGTAAAACGGGCATAGTTATCCATAGCGACGACAGTTTTCTCTGTGAGCTCATGGTAATAGGCATACTGTAATTGAGTGGCTTGAAAACGGGTATCACTGCCAAGGTTCGGTGAAAAATAGGTATAGATGACTTCGAGTGTTTGCCCATGGTGCGCATTGGGTAAAAAATCACGGGTATCGTAGCTGTAATAAGCGCTGACCCCTGAACTAATCACCGAGCGTCCCCCTACAGATTGTGAAAAATAGGTTTTCGCGCCTTCGTCCGGATCACTGGCATTGATTGACGAAAAATTCCAACCCAACCCGACATAGGTAGCATCAGTTAGCTTATATAAAGCTCTTGGGGTGATTTTAAACTCTTGAGAGTGATATTTTTCTTTATTACCGTCATTTTTACCCGCCGCGTAACCTTTGCCCCAGTAATAAGTTGGAACATTGTTGATGGTACCAGACAAAAATAGTCGCCACTGGTCGTGATCCACAAAGTTATAGTTGGTGAAGTTCAAACCAAATGCGCCGGTGGATGAGGCAAAACCACTTAAACCGATAGAGGAGGGCTGAGTTTCAGTATCTTGTTTATCGAGACGATAAAGTCCAACCAAGGCTGTGCCGACGCCTAATCCCATTTCAGGAGTATAAAAGGGACCGGGTAAAACGCCCCAATCGATGGTTTTAGACTCATCAAAGCTATTTTCTCCCCCAAGCTCACTGAGCCAGCCATCAATTTGTTCCCGTTCAGGCAGTATTTGAGCTTGTGAGGAGAACGCAACAAGAAGGCTGAGCAGTGTCAGCCTATACCCGTGTTTCTGTGGCAACATTAAAAACGGAACTCGCCTGAAATAAAGAAGCTATTACGGTTGTTAAAGCCCACTTCGGTCAGAACGTTAAAGTTACGGGTTAACTCAACGCGAGCCCCGACGGTATTGTTCCATTTATGCGCGAGGTGCTGTTCAACATCGAATTTAGTATCGGCAGGCGCTAAAGCCATCATACCTTGTAGCTCTGGTGGTAAGTCCAAATTACTAATATTACCCTTAAAGCGTTGGGTAATATCTTGGTACATGGCACCCGTCCAGATTTGCACTTTAGTATTACCTTGACCAGAAATGAGCGGCTCAAAAACAAATTCATAACCAATGCGAGGAGTAATGACTAATGCTTTTATATCACCGTCAATAATATCTAAATTGGTTCTGGTGTAGTTAAGATCTAATGTTGAGAAAAATTGGTTATAAGCCCCAGCAAAAGTGACACCACCACCATAAGACTTCCCGTCATATTTGAGCTCAAAAGGCAGGTTGCTACCAATATGCATTTTTTGGTATTTACCCAGTATTTTTACGTTTGCATCAATATTGGTTAAATTAGTCTTGGAAGTACCTTTGGTTTTCCCGTAAACACCGTAGACATTCATAAATGGCAATACCCAGGCGTCTAATTTCAACATTTGGGATTCGCTTTTACTGCGGGTGTGCCCTGTTTTGATATCTAAATCTTTATTGATATCAAACTCGACAAGCTTTCCAAACTTTATTATTGAATCAGATTTGAAACCAATTTTGTCCACGACGACATCTTGGCGCAGATTCATATACCCATAGCTAGCACCAAAAGGTTGTGGCAAATCATAACCACGAGCGCGTGCCTCATCTCCCCAAAATGGTAAAATGCGGGACTCAGTTGTTGACGAACGAGTAATACCACCTTCGCTATTATTTTTAGGGACACCGGATTCACTCATACTTAATGAAAATAGTGGTGTGTCACTATCGGCAAAACTGGCAGGAATTGCCAGACAAGATGAAAAAAGCAGCGCTACGCTGTATTGAATGCGTGTCATAATGGACTCAATGATTAGTAGAATAGAATGAAGAAAATAAAAAATTATCTTAAGTTAATTGATTTAAAGTTATCGACAAAAGTTTAGCATATATGGCAATTGATCATATGGCTCATGGTGCTTTTTTTATGATATTTTGCTGCCAAAAATGGAGATTATCAATACGCTAGGTGTGATTGAAATAGTGGGTAAATGTGACTGAGGCGCTAGTGATGGTGCCGAAATTGAGTGTACTTCAGCACCATGAAAGAAAGGTATTATTTGCTGTTTTTCTGATGGAATTGAACACGTTCGTGGAAGTATTCTTTTAAATGCGCTTCCATGCTGTGAATTTTTTGTTCCAGCGCATTAATTAAAACATCATCATTGTTCATATCAAAAACGCGCTTCATTGCGAGGTCATCAATATATTCTTTTTGTTTCTCAGATAAATCAGCCATGCTTAAAACCTCTAGTTTCAAAACCTATATAAGAAAGGGACCAACGATGTTGGCTATGTTGATTCTCATTGTGCCTCAGTGAATACAGGATGAAAAGTGGAATTACGTGGCATCAAATAATGATGATTGGTGTGTTTAGTTCAAATATAAGAAATTAAATACCTATCTGATTGGGTTAAGAATAATCACAATATTCTTACATAATATAAGCTGATATCCTCCGGTGAGATAATAAATAACAGGGAAAAAATAGTGAACAATAAACAACAATACCTTGATATTGCTGCTGGCAATGGAGAAAAAGAAGCCTCGATGATGGTGGCTATTCCTGCGTCAGAGTTAACCTCCCTACAAATTGAACAGCGTCTTGAAGAACAAACTTATTTTACTGACGGTGAAATTGATTATCTTCCTGATGAAGATGGCGGCGGCTTTTTCTTTACCTGTAAACGTGGAGAAGAGGATTTACGCTTTTATATCTCTTTAGTCGAAAGTGATCCGGAATACACCATTAACCCTTATTTTGCGACAGACCCTATTAGCCAAGAGCTGTATGCGCAAGCGAGTTCTGCACCACAGGCGGTGGTGGTTGAATGCTTATTCCAAGAAAAGCCCTTAGTGAACTACCTCCAACAACTGAAAATTATCCAAATTTTAGTACCGGATTTATTATTGGGCTTGGATATCTCCGCTGCAGGTAAAGTTTTTACTCGCGAATGGCTTAATTTTCAATTAGTTGATGATTTGATGCCGAGTATTGATTCTTTATATGTGGTACACGCAATTTATGATCATGATGAAAACTCAGAAGATTCAGCACCAACCAAATATTGGTTCCATACACATGGTTTAGCACGTTGTGGTTTATCAGAAGCTGAAATCATTATTCCGCACCCTATTGCGTCCTATTACGGGATCCCTGAGTTATTCTGGAGCTTTGTCAATAACAGTATTACCAACGGAAAAATCGACTTTAATGAGCCAATCTTTATTGGGCAAACGCAAACGGGTTATGAATATCTCGTGGCGGTACCTTTTGAAGAGGGGCTGCGACATGTGGGGGAATCCACACCGATTGATAATTTAAAACCACTGGAAGAGATGAATTTTGAATTCGGAGATGCCAACTCTGAGCGTTTTATGGGGGATTGGCACGATCGTGACGAATCTCATCAACACCCTTCGGTGATGTTATTCCGCGTAACCCAAGAAAATCCAACCTTGGAAAGTTTCTTTGAAGGGTATGAAGATCAGCGCGCGATGATGTTTATGCGCACTGATGAAGAGACCGCGGATATGTCTAGCAAGGCGAGACTACGTTGGGAATATTTCACGCACATGCTAGATAATTATGGTCCAAAGCCGGTTGTACCGAAAAAAGGTTTGTTTGCGAAGCTGCTCGGAAAATCGGAAGAAGAGGAAGAGTCAGAATGGCGCTTCTTAGTCAAATGTGGCATTAGTTACCAAGATGAAGAGGGTGATGAAGGTCACGAGCATATGTGGTTTGAGCCACTGACATGGAAAGGCGACCAATTTGAAGGTCGTTTAATTAACCAGCCGTTTTACGTAAAAACCATGGAAGAAGGGGGTGTTTACCCTCTGACTCGCGAAGATATCACGGATTGGACCCTATATTATCAGGACGGCAGCTATACTCCTGATACAATCTACAAACTTCTTAGTGGTGCCCAAGTTCATTAATGCGGATTGGGCACTGAATTTAGTGCCCTTTTTTATGAGCTAAGTGTGATAATGACCCAACCTGAACTGTACCAATACGCCCTATTTCTACTTTCTCGACGCGATTATGGTAAAGCGGAATTATTTGCTCGCATGAAACGCCGTATGTATGAAAAAAATGACGGTATTATTGATGAGCAATTGATTGAAGGGGTGGTAGACAAACTCAGCGAACAGCATTTTCTGGATGATAACCGTGTTGTGTCATTGTTATTGCAAGGGTATGCGCGCAAAGGGTACGGACCTTTGCGTATTAAACAAGAAATGCGCCAAAAAGGATTTACTGAATCGTTGGTCGAACACCATCTTTCTGAGCTTGATGTGGATTGGTTCGAAAAAGCCGCAGACGTTCGTTGTAAAAAATTTGGGGATGACATTCCAACGGATTTCAAAGAGAAAAGTAAGCAAATTCGTTATCTACAATATCGTGGTTTTTTTGGTGACATGATTTTTGAGCTATTTTCGCGTTAATTTTTGCAGTTAATCCCATTCTGTTTAGATTGTTATTCTCTTGATAATAACCCCCTGTAATATAACTTGGATTTCTATTATTTGACTTTAGTTTAAATAATAAAGGCTTCTGAGTTTCATTTCTTTCTTAGAATAAAAAAATATTATTTTTTTAACTTGTTTTTTTATCTATTTCTAGATTAAAAATATTGCCCAATATGATCATTATCAGTGTATTTCGCTTTTTTTTTAGGCAGAGTACCACCAATAATTACAAAATGAGACAGGCAGGAGAAACACATGATTGAGCTCTTAATAGGCGTAATAGTCGCCGTTGGAGTCGGGCGCTATATAATAAAGGGCTACTCAGCAACAGGGGTATTAATGACAGGGGGTATTTTACTCCTGATTATTACCGCTTTGATGGGTAAAAGCATTTTACCAGAATCAGTGAAAGCAACGGGATGGCGTGTTACTGATATTCTGGAATACATTAAATTCTTATTAATGAGCCGAGGTGGTGACCTCGGTATGATGATCATGGTGCTATGTGGGTTTGCTTCTTATATGACGCACATTGGCGCAAATGACGTAGTGGTTAAAATTGCCTCTAAGCCATTAAAAATGATCAACTCGCCTTACTTACTGATGGTTGCCGCTTATATTGTGGCGTGTTTGATGTCACTGGCGGTATCTTCTGCAACGGGCTTAGGGGTGTTATTAATGGCGACCCTATTCCCAGTCATGGTGAATGTCGGGATCAGCCGCGGTGCAGCGGCGGCTATTTGTGCGTCACCTGCAGCAATTATTTTGGCTCCAACTTCAGGGGACGTTATCCTCGCGGCAAAAGCCGCTGAAATGCCACTGATTGATTTTGCCTTCAAAACCACACTACCTATCTCCATCGCAGCGATTATTGCGATGTCGGTAGCTCACTTTTTCTGGCAGCGTTTTCTTGATAGAAAAGAACATGTTAAAACAGAAATGTTGGATGTGAACGAAATTAAAACTCATGCTCCAGGTTTCTACGCCATCTTACCATTCACCCCAATCATTGGTGTTTTGGTGTTTGATGGTAAATGGGCTCCAGAGCTGCATATCGTCACGATTATTGTTGGCTGTATTATTATGGCGGCAGTCATTGAATTCATTCGCAGTTTTAGTGCAAAACATGTCTATGGCGGCTTAGAAGTTTGCTATAGAGGGATGGCGGATGCATTTGCTACCGTTGTGATGCTGTTGGTTGCCGCGGGTGTCTTCGCGCAAGGCTTAAGCACTATCGGCTTTATTAAAGGATTGATCGATTTAGCTCAATCTTTTGGCTCTGGCGCCATTGTCATGATGATTGCGCTGGTGGTTATCACGATGTTAGCGGCGATGACAACAGGTTCAGGGAATGCGCCATTCTACGCATTCGTTGAATTGATCCCGCACTTAGCGAAACAAATGGGGGTTAACCCAGCTTACTTAGTGATTCCAATGTTACAGGCGTCTAACTTAGGTCGTACATTGTCTCCTGTTTCTGGTGTGGTGGTTGCGGTATCGGGGATGGCAAAAATCTCACCATTTGAAGTGGTGAAAAGAACGTCAGTTCCTGTGTTAGTTGGGCTTATTGTTGTTGTGATTGCCACTGAGATCCTAGTGCCGGTTTATTTGTAATAAAATAGGGGCATTATCAAATAATATGGCTAGAAATTATTCTGGCCATATTATTATCGATATTTATTTCGATAAAACGTATGTTGAAAAGAAAAAAACACGATATTTTGGTGGGTATTGTTTGGGTGTTTTCAATCAAACGATAAAATTTATTTGCGATTATTAACAAATTGTCATTTTTTAAAACTCAGTTATGAGATCTACACCAAAAAGCCAGAAAGATTAATCAAAATAAGCTAGTTGCTCCTACGCATTTAATGCAGAATTCGCCCATCTTTTTTTATCCCTTTTATCAAAATTAAGTGGCGCTATGAGCACAATAAAAACAGCAGTAAACACAATAGACAAACCTGCCAGTAAATGGACTTACAAAGACTTCACTTGGGTATTATCCCTTTTCGGTACCGCGGTTGGTGCGGGTGTCCTTTTTCTGCCAATTAAAGCGGGAGCGGGGGGGTTTTGGCCTCTAGTTGTTCTTGCATTAATTGCTACGCCAATGATTTGGTTGGCACATAAAGGGTTAGCACGCTTTGTATTATCGGCAAAGAAACCTGACGCGGATATTACGGATACAGTGGAAGAACATTTTGGTAAAACGGGTGCCAACATCATCACGTTTGCTTATTTCTTTGCCATTTATCCTATCGTATTAATTTACGGTGTCGGTATTACAAACACAGTCGACTCATTTTTAATTAACCAAATTGGTATGGACCCATTACCACGTTGGTTGTTGTCAGGTGTGTTAATTGCAGCAATGACCGCCGGTGTTATTTTTGGTCGTGATTTAATGCTGAAATTAACCTCCATGATGGTTTACCCATTAGTCTTCATTTTATTAGCATTATCACTGTACCTGATCCCTGAGTGGAACACATCGATGCTAGAAGTAGCGCCAGACTGGAGCGCAATGCCTATCGTGGTATGGATGGCGATTCCTATCATCGTGTTTTCTTTTAACCACAGCCCAATTATCAGCCAGTTTGCGAAAGATCAGCGCCAACAGTTTGGTGACAAAGCGGTGATTAAAACAGACATGATCACGGGCGGGGCAGCATTTATGCTGACAGGCTTCGTGATGTTTTTCGTATTCTCTGTTGTGCTGTCATTGAGCCCAGCTGAATTAGAAATTGCGAAGAAAGAAAACATCAGCGTGTTATCTCACATTGCCAACATTAACCCATCTCCAATTTTGTCTTACTTAGGTCCTATCGTGGCATTCGCCGCTATCGTTTCTAGCTATTTTGGTCACTTCTTAGGTGCGCACGAAGGTCTGGTTGGGTTAGTCAAATCACGCTCTTCAGTTTCTGTGAAGAAAATTGAATTAATCTCTTTACTGTTCATCGTGATCACCACGTGGATCGTCGCGATTATCAACCCAAGTATCTTAGGTATGATTGAAACCATGGGTGCTCCAATGATTGCGGCAATCCTGTTCATCCTACCAGTTGTGGCGATGCGTATCATTCCTGCAATGAAACCGTTCAGTACCTCTAAGCCAGCGCAAATCTTTACGCTGCTATGCGGTTTAGCATCAATTACCTCTGTGATTTATGGCGCGTTCGCGTAATTAAATTCAGTTGTACCGAGACCCATATTGCTTTGGCAATATGGGGAAGGTTGCCAACAAAGAGGGATAAAAGCGTGGTTTTTCCCTCTTTGTGTTATCAGGCGAAAATCAATAAATTAATTTTCCTAGTTAATTTTACAACCCTAAAGGACCATTTCCAAACTTGATGGGTTTGGAAATGGTCAGGTCCATATTGCTTTGGCAATATGGGTTTTTTTGTTTCTAAAGTGGGCTTATTTATTTTGTGAATAACTATAGATGAAATTATTTCAAGTCTAGATGGTTGTGTGAGGGATCTACTTGGGGGATATTGGAAAGGATTACCGTGAAATAAAAACAAGAACCCATTCAATTGGCAGTGCGGGTATAACAAGGATAACGCAATGAAATTAGAAACATTATCAATCCACGCAGGCTATTCTCCAGACCCTACAACCAAGTCTGTCGCGGTGCCTATTTATCAAACCACCTCTTATGCATTTGACGATACACAACACGGCGCGGATCTGTTCGACTTAAAAGTTGCAGGTAATATCTATACCCGCATTATGAACCCGACCAACGATGTGCTAGAAAAGCGCGTTGCTGCTCTTGAAGGTGGCATTGCAGGACTGGCAGTTGCCTCGGGAATGGCTGCTATCACTTATGCCATCCAAACTGTCGCCCAAGTTGGCGATAACATTGTTTCTGTCGCAAAATTGTACGGCGGAACGTATAACTTACTCGCACATACTTTACCTCGCCTAGGTATTGAAACTCGTTTTGCAGAACATGATGATTTAGCGGCGCTGGAAGCTTTAATTGATGATAAAACCAAGGCTGTTTTCTGCGAATCTATCTCAAACCCTGCTGGTTTCATTGTAGATCTCGCCGCACTAGCCGATGTTGCTCATCGCCACGGTGTTCCACTTATTGTTGATAACACGGTTGCAACGCCATATTTATGTCGTCCGTTCGAATATGGTGCTGACATTGTGGTTCACTCGCTGACAAAATATATCGGCGGTCACGGTACTTCAATTGGCGGCATGGTGATTGATTCTGGAAAATTTCCGTGGGCTGATCATGCTGAGCGCTTCTCTCTATTAGTTGAGCCGGATATTGCTTATCACGGCGTGAGTTATACCGAACATTTTGGGGCTGCTGCCTTTATTGCCCGTTGCCGTGTAGCTCCGTTGCGTGGAACGGGTGCAGCATTATCACCCTTTAATGCCTTTTTAATTCTTCAAGGTCTGGAAACCTTAGCCTTAAGAATGGAGCGCCACACTGAAAATGCGCTGAAAGTCGCACAATATTTAGAAAATCATCCGCAAGTAGCATGGGTAAAATATGCGGGGTTACCAAGTAATCCGGAACATGCACTTGCGCAAAAATACATGCAAGGTAAGCCTGCCAGTATTATGTCTTTCGGGATCAAGGGGGGACAGGAAGCTGGGGCACGTTTCATTGATGCTCTGAACCTGATTGTTCGCTTAGTCAATATTGGTGATGCTAAATCGTTAGCGTGTCATCCTGCCTCCACAACGCATCGCCAATTAAATGATGCCGAGCTAGCGCGCGCAGGTGTATCACGAGATATGATCCGCTTATCAATAGGAATCGAGCATATTGATGATATCCTTGCGGACTTAACTCAAGCGCTGGATGCGGCTAAGTAAGCAATTAAAACACTCCCCATAAATAAAGGCGGTTATTGTTAAATATATAATGCAATAACTGTCTTTGCTGTTACTGACGTTATTAATTATCACGCTGTTACTGCCTTTGTAGCATAAAAAACTATTTGTAAAAAAAGCCTTTTTTAATTTATTTATCATTCTGTTAAAAATAAATGGTAATTGCTGAACTATTGTTTTTTAATCGAGTCTGAACAAGCAGCTCATTTTTATCTTAACATTTAAATGCACGATTCATTTATTGATTGTTTAGCTAATATGTTAAATGGAATACGAAAATGTTTATTGGTTTATACTGGGTTTAGTCAATTCGAAGATAATAGTACTCTGTTTTGATTAATAAAAAGCGTTTGATGCAGTAGCACAAATAATAATTATTAAATATTTATGACAAGAATGGTTGAGATTAAATGATGATGGCAAATAATAAAAAAGCCTACTTAAAGTGGTGCCTATTATTCGGTTTTGTACTCATAACCTATTTTCTGCCACTGAATGGGCGCATGTTATGGCAACCTGATGAATTACGTTATGCCGAAATCAGTCGAGAACTGATACTGAGTAGCCATTGGAGCGTACCTGAACTGTTAGGCATCCGTTATTTTGAAAAACCTATTTTCGGCTATTGGGTGGGTTCTTTCTTCCAGATGCTATTTGGCGAAAACAATGTTTCTGTTCGCTTAGGTGTCGTTTTTAGCACCTTAATTAGCGGACTATTTGTTTATTTGAGCGCTAAGATGGCATGGAAGAATAAAGACCTTGCCTTTAATGCGGTACTTATCTACCTCTCGATGTTTATGATTTTAACGATTGGGACTTATAATATTTTGGACCCAATTGTTACCGCTTTTATTACGATGATTATCTTCTTTTTCCAATGGGGGATAACCACGACACAACGCACCCACAAATTGTATGCATATATTCTGATAGGTGTTTCATGTGGGTTAGGGGTAATGACCAAAGGCTTTTTAGTTTTGGTCTTGCCAGTGTTAGTCTGCTCAGTCAGCGCGATTTATTTTAAAAAATTAAAAGAAATCTGTTTGTATGCGCTGGTCTCTATTTTTGTTGCTATTTTAGTTTGTCTGCCGTGGGCATTAACGATTGCTAGCCTTGAACCCGATTTTTGGAGTTATTTTTTCTGGGTTGAGCATATTCAGCGCTTTATGGCAGATAACGCACAAAATAAATCCCCATTTTGGTTCTATGTACCCATTTTAGTGGCGGCGGTTCTTCCGTGGTTAGGCTACTTAGTTTCGTCGATTGCCTATGCTATTCGAGCTAAAGGTATGAACCTTTATTTCTTGTTGTGGGCGGTGCTGCCTTTCCTATTTTTTAGTATCACCAAAGGGAAGTTACTCACGTATATTTTGCCGTGCATCGCACCTATCGCGATTTTGATGGCATCCTATTTGCAGCAGGTTTTAACCCAGAATAAAGTGGCTACCATTCGCCTGAATGCGCTGATAAACATAACACTGGGTGTCGTGGCGGCAGGGGCATTTATTGCATCACCTTACTTCCCTAAAATGAATTTATATCAAGGGGATGAAAGCTATAAAATGTGGATTGCCGCAGGTGCATTCCTTTTCTGGGCAGCAATGGGGATCGTGTCATTCAACCGTAAGTATTGGTCGTGGGCGGCGGCATGTACTTTAGTGTTAAGCCTCAGTATTGGGCATGTGATCCCTAAATACATCGAGAGCAATAATACGCCGCAAGGCGTGTTGGCAAAATACCAAGATCAACTGCAAAATCGTGCGGTGTTATTAACCAATAATGTGGGATTGGGTACCGCATTAGCTTGGGTACTGAAACGCGATGATATTACGATGTTATATCAAACTGGTGAGTTAGGTTATGGGCTGAATTATCCGGATGCTGAAAACCGCTTTTATCGTTTAGAACAGTTGCCAAGCTTACTGGCGAGCCAAAATAACCGTAATGTTGCGGTCGTAGTAGATGCCTCTCAAAATGAGGTCATCGATGCGTTACCGGGGACGCCTATCATCATTAAAGAAGGTAAGTTGGTGATGGCTTTCTATGAAGGTCAGTAAATAAAAATCGACTGATAGTCTGTTGAAGAAGAGCCGCAAAGCGAATGCATGCGGCTCTTTTTTATTATTTAAATCTAGAGGTTATTTACGCTGTGGATCTGTGACGTCCGAATGTGAGGTACTTAATGGATAAGGATGATAAATCATCATCATCGCGATGCTATTACTCATCGGGTTGGCAGAAAAATCAGTTGATTTATTGTCATGAGCTGCCCGTTTTTCCTTGCGTGTAGGCACCAGTGAAAGATGGTTTAACGATGAGTAATTCATGGCGCCGTCTCCTCAGAATGTTTAATTAGGCGGTTAGCTTCAGCAAGCTCATAACGTCTTGGGGTTAATGTCGTCGCATTGTGATTTCGAGCGAGTACGGAATAGATGGTCGGTAGCACAAACAGGGTAAATAGCGTGCCAACCAGCATGCCTGTGACAATCACTAAACCCAGACCAAATCGACTATTTGCACCTGCTCCTGTGGCAAACAGCAGAGGTACTAAACCAATAACCATCGCTGCCGTTGTCATTAAAATAGGGCGTAAACGAATTTGTGCAGCTTTTAAAATGGCGTGTCGCTTATCTAAGCCTTCATTGGCTTGGAGCTCGTTGGCAAACTCCACCATTAAGATCCCATGTTTACTGATCAACCCAATTAAGGTGACTAACCCAATTTGGGTATAAATATTGAGGGTGGCATAGCCGAGGGCGAGTGGGATCAAGGCGCCACAGATTGAAAGTGGAACAGTAATTAAGATAATCAAAGGATCGACAAGGCTTTCATACTGCGCGGCGAGCACTAAATAGATAATAATCAGCGCCGCCATAAAGGCAAAGGCGAGGGTGTTTCCTTCTTGTTTATATTGACGTGAATCAGATTGCCAATCATGGCTAAAACCGGCAGGTAGTTCGCTGGCCATCTCATCTAAATACGCTACCGCCTGCCCCAATGTTACTCCGGGAGCGGGGATAGCTTGAAAAATAGCGGCATTCTGTTGGTTGAATTGGGTCAGCTTATTTGGTTCAACTTGCGTAGAAATATCCACGACGGTTGACAGCGGGATCATGCTGCCATCCTCGGATTTCACATAATGGTGAGACAAAGCTTCAGGTGTGAGTCTTTGGCTACGTAAGCTCTGCGGGATCACGTCATAGGAGCGACCATCCATGCCAAAGCGGTTGATATAGTTCTCGCCGACGAGCAGTGTGAGAGATTCACCAATATCCTGCATGCGAATGCCAAGGCTATTGGCTTTTGAGCGGTTAATACGCACCTCAACGACAGGATTGTTGTAGTCGAGATCGCTATCTACCACCATAAACAGGCCGCTTTCACGAGCGCATTGTTTAATTTCTTCCATCGTACGATACAGTACCGGATAATCCTGCGGGCTTTTTAACACCATTTGGATTGGCAATCCGCCTGTTGAGCCGGGTAGTGCAGGTAATTGAAAAACAAAGATACTGTTACCCTCCACATCACCAACTCGTCCTTGTAAATCAGATTGAATGGCTGAAGCAGGGCGCTCACGCTGTTCCCAGCTAGTGAGGTTAGTTCCCCCAAAGCTGGCGGACGGGCCATCAGTACCGTTGATAATCCACGTACTTTCCGTTTCGGGAAGCGCCGTAAAGACATCATGTAACTTACGTGAGAATCGCTCCACATATTCAAGGTTGGCATGCTGTGGGGACTTAATCGCGGTTAATACACTCGATTGGTCTTCAACAGGGGCGAGCTCTCGCGGCGCGGCGTGATACAGCATTGGCAAGCTGACCACGACACCTAACGCTAAGATTCCTGTCATCCAACGATTTTTCAACGAGAAATTCAAAATGGCAGTGTAATAATGGGCAAGCGTTTCGAAGAAGGTTTCTGCCATTCTCGCCATACGTCCTTCATTCTGTTTTGAATTCAGCATAAATGAGCTCATTACAGGAGAAAGCGTTAATGCCACGATACCTGAAACAATCACGGCACCGGCTAAGGTGAGTGCGAATTCTTTAAATAGCGCACCAGTTAACCCTGACATCAAACCAATAGGCGCATAGACCGCTGCGAGTGTAATGGTCATGGCGATAACAGGACCTGCCACCTCACGGGCACCAATTAAGGCCGCGAGAACGGGGGATTTCCCCTCTTCAATATGCCGATGGACGTTTTCCACGACCACAATGGCATCGTCCACCACCAACCCAATCGCCAACACCATCGCTAGCAGGGTAAGCAGGTTAATACTAAAACCGAACGCCATCATTAATGCTGCGGCACCCAGCATGGACAGCGGAATTGCTAGGATAGGGATAATGACACTGCGAATAGACCCAAGACACAGGTAAATCACCGCAATAACGATTAGCAGGGCTTCAACTAAGGTACTGACCACTTGGTTGATAGAGGCCTTAATAAACCGTGACGTCTCGAAGGCCATTTCCACCTTCACATCTGGCGGCAGTGTTTTCGTGATATCAGGCATGAGTTTATTCATGCCATCCACAATGACTAGCGGGTTACCCGTTGGGGTGGCAAATAAACCTAAATAAATAGCGGGCTCGCCATTCATTAATCCGCTGGTTTCCGTGGAGGCGGCCCCAAGCTCAATGGTGCCCACATCTTTTAAGCGCACAAGCCCGTTGCCATCATTGCGGATCACTAAGTCTCGAAATTCATCCACATTGGTCAAATCGGTGTTCACATACACGTTGGAGATAACAAATTCTCCTTTGACCTTTCCGGGCGCCGCTTGGTAGTTATTTTGGCGTACGGCTTGCGCAACTTCAGCCGCAGAAATACCTCGACCGGCGAGTTTATCCGCGTCTAGCCATAGGCGCATTGCGAGCTGCTGCCCGCCAAATACTTGCACTTTTGCCACCCCATCAATCGCCGAATACATGGGTTCCACCACGCGGGAAAGATAATCTGTCAGAGCAGGGATAGCGAGTTCGGTACTGGAAAAACCAATATAAGCTACAGCGGTAGATTCCCCAGAAGAGAGTTCAATAACGGGGTCATAAGCTTCTTTGGGTAACTTATAACGAACTTGATTCACCTTTGCCATCACTTGGGTGAGCGCTTGAGTGGAATCGCGATTAAGCTCCATACGTACGGTAACGAGGCTACTGCCTTGAACGGATGATGATGATAAGTAATCGACCCCCTCTACGGAAGAGACGGCTTGTGCAATGGGCTGGGTAACAAATCCCTGCATGAGTTTTGCCGATGCACCGGGGTACTGAGTTGTAATGGTGATCGTCGAACTTTCTAGCTGTGGGTATTGGCGAATGGGTAACTTGCTCAGTGCGAAGAGCCCAATAAGTACAATCAAGGCACTCACCACTAAGGCTAAAACAGGGCGGCGAACAAACAAATCCGTGAATTTCATGATGCTGTCCTTATGAGCCTTGAGGCGTTTCAGATAATGTATCTTGTGCCACAGGAATAATCGCTGAGCCATTATTCAGGCGTAATTGCCCCGACCTCACGACTTGGTCACCTTCCATGAGCCCGTGCTCAATTTCGATATTGCCATCAAAACGCTGTCCTGTTTTTACAGAAACACGTTTAACGGTCATGGCATCAGCTGAACCTTCAGCGATAAACACCGTATCCCCATAAGCGGTATAAGTGACCGCAGTTTCAGGGACAGTCAGTACCGCATTATTGGCTTGGCGAACTACCGTGACATTAGCGTACATACCGGCTTTGAGTTTGCCATTGCTGTTATCCAATGTGGCTTGCAATGCAATCGTACGGGATTTACCTATCAGCGGATCAATGGCGGTTATCTTCGCGGGAAACGGTGTGTTTGGGTAAGCATCAACAGCAAGATCCACCACTTGCCCTTGATGCAATTCAGGGGAGGCTTGTTCATCTAATGAGAAATTTA
The DNA here is from genome assembly GCF_028479485.1 of Providencia sp. PROV209. Taxonomy (NCBI): domain Bacteria; kingdom Pseudomonadati; phylum Pseudomonadota; class Gammaproteobacteria; order Enterobacterales; family Morganellaceae; genus Providencia; species Providencia sp. PROV209. Next base: position 23,694 of record NZ_JAMPNR010000022.1, read on the forward strand.
GCTTCAAAGTTTGCGTATCCACCAGGCTAGCAATGGTTTCCCCAGGGCTAAGGTATTGACCCTCATGAACTTGCCGGATACCGATGATGCCATCAAAGGGGGCATGAATGGCTTTTTGTGCAATTAAGGCTTGGGTTTGTTGAATTAACCCTTGCGCCATATCTCGCTCAGCACGCGTACTATCTACTTGAGCTTCAGCCACCAAATGTTGAGCAGATAAAGTCCGCGTTCTCTCATATAAACGAGCTGCATTACGATATTGCGCTTGATAGCGAGCCAAATCGGCTCTTTCTACGGCATCATTGAGTTGGACTAGCAGTTGCCCTTTTTTCACTGGCTGTCCGGATTCAAAACCGATTTTAGTAATGCGTCCACTGGTCTCAGCAGCCACCAATACTTGGCTGCCGGCTTCTAATTCTCCCACGCCGTAGAAGGTTCGGGGGGCATTAGCGAGCGTCACCGGCGCCAAAGCGACTTTTATAGGAGAATACTGATAAGCCGCTTGTGGTTTATCGTTTGAATTGGCGTATGTCGAGTAAATCACTGTTCCCCCACCTGCGGTGATAAGTACAGTGCATAGCAAAGTTAGCGTTTTTTTATTCATTATCATTGGCATCTTAAATTGACAATTAAAGAGGCTGGCACTATAAAACCTTAAGTTAAGTTGAGGTCAATAGGGGGTGGGCAAAAATGGTGGGCAAAACCATGAAGACGATAAAAACGCGGGAAATTGCGGCGGAAAAGGGGGATTTTTCACGAGCACTTACCGTGGGAGAAGTGGCAAAGCGCGCGGGTGTACCCGTATCAACCGTGCATTTTTATGAAGCAAAAGGGTTAATTCAAAGCGCTCGAACCCAAGGAAACCAACGACGTTTTCCACCTGTCGTTTTACGCTATATTGCCATCATTAAAGTGGCTCAAAGCACAGGAATTCCGTTAAAAGAGATCCAAGATGCGCTAGGTAAATTTCCTGCCAATAGCACGTTGACTGCAGAAGAATGGAAGAGCATGTCCACAGAGTGGAAAAGTTCTTTAGACAGACGAATCAAGCAGTTAACTCGATTACGTAATGAATTAGACCATTGTATAGGTTGCGGTTGTTTATCACTGCGTGACTGCCCATTGCGCAACCCTGAAGATATTTTAGGGAATCAGGGTCCGGGTGCTCAAATTCTAGAACGCCCATAAATCACACTTTTCACTATCTGGATAGTCACTGCAAAATGTGGCTATTTATTCAATATAATCATTAAGTTATTAATCAAATAGCCGCGCTGTGCGGATAATCTTTGCGCATATAGGCTACAGCGTTTTGCCTTTTTTGCGTAATGATGCGTCATGTTAATTTTTTGTGAACGCATTATTTTGTGAACATATTCTTTTGTGAACCTATGGTGAGCGAATGAGAGCAAAGAGGGCACAGCGATGAAAGGTCTGAACAACAAAATTGCCATTGTGACAGGTGGTGCAACAAAAATCGGCGCAACGGTGGCGAAAATCTTATGTTCTTATGGGGTGAAAGTGACCATTTTTGATATTGATAAAACCAATGGAGAAAGTGTGGCGCAATCGGAGCCCAATATTGACTTTCTACCTATCGATATCACCGATGACCAACAACTAAAACACGGTATTGACCGTGTTGCGCAAAAGTACGGTCAACTCGATTTTTTGGTTAATCTGGCCGCAACCTATTTGGATGACGGTCAAGCGTCTTCTCGCCAAGATTGGCTCACGGCACTCAATATCAATGTCGTGAGTGCGGTGATGGCAGCGCAATTTGCCAAACCTTATTTAGCGAAAGCAGACAAAGGGGCAATTGTTAATTTTACCAGTATTTCCTCTTCGGTCGCGCAAACAGGTCGTTGGCTCTATCCCGCATCCAAAGCTGCCATACTTGAAGTCACGCGCAGTCAAGCAATGGACTATGCTCCCGACGGTATTCGCGTCAACTCTGTTTCCCCTGGTTGGACATGGTCACGGGTCATGGATGAACTGACTGGCGGCGATCGTCAAAAAACCGACCGCGTCGCTGCGGATTATCATCTTTTACAACGTGTTGGCGACCCAGAAGAAGTGGCTCAGGTCGTGGCATTCCTACTTTCTGATCTGGCGAGTTTTGTGACTGGCTCAGATTACTCGGTCGATGGTGGATACTCTGCCATGGGACCTGAACAGGCGAAACCCGCCATTCCCCGTCTTGCTGAATAAGACACCCTTATTTTAATTTTATCGAGGAATTCACTATGCGTCGTATCGCAATCGTAGGTGGTGGTCAGGCGGGTATGCCATTGGCATTAGGGCTGCTAGACAAAGGTTATGATGTGACGGTTGCCACCAACCGTACCCCAGATGATGTGAAAAATGGCAGAGTTATGTCTAGCCAATGTATGTTTGATATTTCGCTGCAATTTGAACGCGATCTTGGCATTAATTTCTGGGAAGACAAATGCCCACCCGTTGAAGGAATCGGCTTTACTGTGCCACACCCAGAAAAAGCGGGAGAGAAAGCTATTACTTGGCGTTCTCGCTTAGATAATTACGCTCAAGCGGTTGATCAGCGTATCAAAATGCCCTATTGGCTGGAGTTGTTTGCTGCTCGTGGCGGTAACTTACTGATTGAAGATGTGGGTGTCGCTGAACTTGAACGCTTAGCAGAAACTCATGATTTAGTGATCCTCGCAGGAGGAAAAGGCGAAATTGTGAAGCTGTTAGAACGCGATGCATCCCGCTCGCCGTATGACAAACCACAACGTGCATTAGCACTGACTTATGTTCACGGAATGCTACCAACCCCTGAATTTTCACAAGTTTCCTTCAACCTGATCCCAGGAGTGGGGGAGTACTTTGTGTTCCCATCGTTAACTAACAGCGGTGATTGCCACATTATGGTATTTGAAGGTGTACCTGGTGGACCGATGGACCAATGGGGAGAAGCCCGCACGCCGCAAGAGCATCTGGCTTATAGCAAAAAAATCATCGATACCTACTTACCTTGGGAAGCTGAACGCTGCCGTCATATCGAGTTGACCGATGAAAATGGCATTCTGGCTGGGCGCTTTGCTCCAACGGTCCGTAAACCCGTACTCACCCTGCCGTCAGGGAAAATTGTCTTTGGTTTAGGTGATGCATTAGTCACGAATGACCCACTGACCGGGCAAGGTTCTAACAATGCCACAAAAGCCAGCAAAGTTTACTATGACGCTATTTTAGCGCGTGGTGATAAGCCATATACCGCTGAGTGGATGAATGACACTTTTGAACAGTTTTGGAAATATGGTCGCCATGTCGTGGAATGGACTAACGCCTTGTTAGCGCCACCAGAGCCACATGTCCTGAATGTATTAGGCGCTGCTCAGCAGTTGCCAACCCTTGCTCATACTGTCGCGAATGCTTTTAACTACCCACCGGTACTTGCTCCGTGGTGGCACGATGCCCATGCCTGCGATACGTATATTCAATCGTTGATGCAAGAAGAAGTTCGCGCTTCGTAGGAGAGATCAGTATGTCGATGATTGCAGAGGACACACTTATGTGCGAGAGCGAATGGGGTCATACCGAGTTTGAATCGAAAACCTTACGCAATTTACTAGGCTGCTACCCCACAGGGGTCGCAGTTGTCACCACGCGAACGCCTGATGGACGTGATGTTGGTCTGACGATCAACTCATTTGCATCACTCTCATTGGATCCTCCTTTAGTGTTGTGGAGCCTAGTGAATCATTCCCCTAATCTTGCGGTGTTTCGTGATTGTCAGCATTTCACGATCAACATCTTGGGAAAAGATCACCAAGAGCTAGCTATGCGTTTTGCCAATCCGCGTGTTGAAAACAAGTTTGAAGATGTAGCGGTACATATGACACCTGAAGGGATCCCTGCCTTACATGGGGCGATCGTGACGTTGGTGTGTGAAAACCACAAACAAGATCATATTGGGGATCATTTACTGATGGTGGGGCATGTGCGTCGCATTGGTAGCGAAACCGGTAAGCCGTTAGTTTTCCACAGTGGCACATTTACTGCCTTACATGAAGCGCAATAGGCGCAGGAGATAGTATGGAACAGCAAACTTTGATGTCATTCGCCAGCGAGTTACAAAAAGGCAATATTCAGATTATCGACCTGACGCAAACCTTATCGCCTTCATTTCCTGCACTACAGCTACCCGCAGAATTTGGGCAAGTCTGGTCATTTAAAATGGAACAAATCTCCCGTTATGATGAAAATGGTCCCGCGTGGTATTGGAACAATTTTAGCTGTGGTGAACACACCGGAACCCACTTTGATGCACCTATCCATTGGATAAGTGGTAAAGATCAGCCGAAAAATACTGTTGATACTATCCCACTTCACCACTTTATTGCCCCTGCGGTGGTGGTTGATGCCAGCAAAGAAGTAGCGAAAAACCCAGATTGGATCTTAACCGTGGATTTCCTACAAAAGTGGGAAGAAAAATACGGCAAAATCCCAAAAGCAGCGTGGGTCTTACTGCGTACAGATTGGTCAAAAAAATCGGATAACCCAGAAGCGTATGTGAATATGCGAGAAGATGGCGCTCATACCCCTGGTCCCTCTCAGGAAGCCGTAGAATGGCTTATTCATCAACGTGATGTGAAAGGATTTGGGGTTGAAACTATCAATACCGATGCTGGGCAATCTTATAGCTGGCCAGTGCCCTATCCCTGCCATACCTTAATGCATGGCAATAATAAGTATGGTCTGCAATGCTTAAAAAACCTCGATCAATTACCCGCAACTGGCGTGGTCATTGTGGCGGCACCACTGAAAATTGAGGGTGGTTCAGGTAGCCCACTGCGTGTGCTTGCGCTGGTGGGGTGAGGTATGGCGACCTTATCAAATCCTCAAGTGATTGTGGTCGGCAGTGGGATGAACTCACTGATGTGCGCGGCGTTATTGGCGGTGCGCGGAAAATCCGTATTGGTATTAGAACGCAACGACCGCCTTGGTGGTTGTATTCGTACTGAAGCGCTATTTGACGGATACACTCACGACCTACTTTCTTGCTGGTATTCCCTGTTTGTGGGCAGTCCCGGTTATCAAGAACTCGCTCCTTTACTGCAACAGCATGGCTTGGAATTTGCTCAGTGCGATTATTCCACTGGTTTGGTGCAACCCGATGGTAAATCGGTGGCATTAAAACGAGATATTGGTGCTGCCGCCAAACAGCTGGATGAAATCGCACCCGGTGATGGCTTTGCATTTCGCCAAATGGCAGAAAAATTGTTCAGTGAAGATGCCGCTCTGACCTTTGGTTTGTTGGGGCAGAACCCCTACAGCGGCGGCATGTTCAAACTGCTGTTTTCGGAATGGCGTAAACGTGGCGTTGACGGTCTACTGGATTTTGCCAAGTCTGGCGTGGAGAGTTTTCGGCGCTGGTCTGAGCGGGAATTGCAGCATGACTTTAGCCGAGCACTGATGGCACCGTGGGTGCTGCATACAGGGCTAGGGCCTGATGAAGCCAGCTCAGCGCTGATAGGAAAGCTGACTTTTGCGGCGGTAGTGGCGGGGGGAATGCCGGTCGTGAAAGGGGGAAGTTATCGGATTGTTGAAGCATTTACCAAAGTCATTGAGCAACATGGCGGTGAGCTGCGTACCCATGCTCATGTGGAAAAAATCATCACGAAAGGCAGTGGTAAAGCGAGCCGTGTGATAGGTGTTCGGGTCGATGGGCAGTTTATCCCCGCGAGTGAAAGTGTGGTGTGTAATGTGACACCAACTCAGCTGTATGGCAGCCTACTTGATGAGGTTTCCCCTCAAGTGAAGCAACATGCTAAGGGATACCGTTATGGTCGCGGGGGCATGCAAATTCACTTTGCGCTCAGTGCGCCGCCACCGTGGTGTAATCCAGAGTTACGCCATGTGCCATTGGTGCATTTTACAGAAAGTATGGAGCAAGTGTGTTTGTCTGTCACGCAGGCGAATAACGGATATTTACCAGATAGACCCACCTTTGGTATTGGTCAGCCAACAGCGTTAGATCCAAGTCGAGCACCTGATGGTGGCTGGATCTTATGGATCCAAATGCAGGAATTACCTCGCCATTTGAAAGGGGACGCGGCGGGCGAAATCACGGTACCTGAAGATGGTTGCTGGAATGAAACGGTGCGTGAAGCTGTAGCCGATCGTATTCAACAGCGTTTGGAAATGGTGATGCCAGGAGTGACTAACCTGATCATTGGTCGTAAAGCAATTTCTCCGGCAGATCTGGAAAACTACAACTGCAATTTGGTGGGGGGAGATCCTTATTCAGGAACTTGTTCTCCAGATCAATTCTTTTGGCTACGACCGTTTGCCGCTTCAGGAAAAACTAAGGCACATCAAACGGCAGTCAAAAATCTGTTCCACATTGGGGCATCAACACATCCGGGTCCTGGTCTTGGCGGGGGCTCTGGGTATTTAGTTGCTGAGCAATTAGCAGCGAAGAAAAAGCGGTAATGGGCTTTACCAAATCGTAGGCAAGATAAACACAGCAAATATAAAAATCACCACCATAAAAACAACTATAGCGGCAGGTAAATGATGAATAAAGAAATGGTCAATAAGCTAATCGTCGGTTCATGCTTGGGGGCATTGTCGTTCGGTGCCGTTGCAACCGAGGGGGGTGGTCTTGGGATCTACCCTGATGGGCTCGAAAACTTTATGTCTGGCGCATTGCCACCGCAAGGTGTGCATGTGTTGGTATATGGCGGTAATGCGCATTATGACAGTGTTCGTGATGATAAAGGCGATAAAATTCCTATTCCTGGCTTTAGTGTCAATGTGAATGTGCTCGCACCGCGTTTTATCTGGGTTACCGATCAAAAAGTGTTCGGTGGTGATTTGGCATTCCATACCATTCTTCCACTGCTTGATGTGACTGCAAAAGCGGCGGGGAATAAGGAAACTAGCCGTGGATTGGGGGATATCACTTTTGGTCCCGCATTAGGCTTCCATCCTTCAGCAGATTTACATTATGTGCTGGGCTTGGATGCTTATGCCCCAACCGGAAAATACAGTAAAACTGACCCCTCAAGCTTAGGGAAGAATTACTGGGTATTACAGCCAGTTTGGGCAATCAGCTATATTCCCCCAGTGGGCGTTAATGCGGATTTAAAAATGATGTATGACTTTAACTTCCGCAATAATGATACGGACACGCGTTCAGGTCAGGCATTCCACGCCGATTATGCGGTCGGTTGGGGCTTTGGCAATGGTTGGGTTGCGGGTATTGGTGGATATGGGTTTATGCAAACCACGAATGACAGCGGTCCAAACTCCGCACAAGGTAAGGCTCAAGCTTTCGCAGTAGGTCCGTCAATCCGCTATGCTAACCCACAAGGCTGGTTATTTACGGCAAAATGGGAGAAAGATTTCTCGGTGAAAAATCGCCCTGAAGGTTCCCAAATTTATCTCAAAGCGTCCATTCCGTTTTAATCCTGCCTTATTAATATTGGCAGCCGAAAGGCTGCTGATATCCCTATTGACGACTCATTTCCAAGTGATGGTTGAGAGCATTATCGATGAAAAAAATAACCGCATGGCTTTTTCGCTATACGGTCATTTTAATCAAGGACTGCTTTAAGTTACGCGTTACGCTTTTTTCATACTTTGGCTTGGGCTTTCACCATAGCGTTGTTTATATTCGGCGCTAAAACGTCCCATATGAGCAAATCCCCAACGTAAGGCGACACCCGTGACGCTGGTGGCTTCCCCTGACATCAATTCAGCTCGCACGCGTTCCATACGTAAATCACGTAAATACTGCATCGGGCTAATGTCCAAAAACTCTTTAAAACCGGCATATAGGCTGCGTAAACTGACTCCGGCAATGTGAGCCAGTTGTTCTACCGTAATGGGTTCGTGGGCGTGTGCTTCAAGATACTCTTGAACGCGGCGCACATGGCGCGGACGAATAGTGGCACGGCGCATACCGGAATCTTCCAAATAATTATGCTGGTGTGTGGATAAGAGTGTGACAGAAACCAATTGTTCTACTTGAGTGGTAATAAGCTTATGTTGCAGCAAATCTGGCGTACGTGTTGCGCATTCAATCAGATAGTTCATCAACGTACGCCATGCAATACATGATTGCCAAGCAAACCCTAATTCAAAAACTAATGGTTTATCTAAAGTGTGTCCAAGCTGCCCGACCAAAGTACGTTCTAATAAAGAACGGGAGATGCGTAGCATAAATTGGTCATTATCACTGTTCCAACGCATCACCGTAGACTCTTCAGGACTCAATAATGAGGCCATCAGTGGTGTCGATTCTACGGTTTTTCCGCCACTTTCAATGATGGCACTGCCTGATAGCGGCATCTGCACCAGAAAAAAATCTTCGAGTTGTCCTGGCGTGATAGCCACATCAGCACCATAACGTAGCCGACTAAGGGAAATGTCGCCCATTGGGATGTAATGCATGCGAGCATCAAGGCGCTGATGTTGATTAAGTAATTGAAATTGATGAGGTTTCATGACGCGCCCCACCATGGATTTGATCTCTTCAGGATCGGCTGAACTGAACAACAATCGTTCAGAAGAACAGAGTTGATTCTCTATTTGAGGTGCAGGTGCGTAAGGCCATGAGTTGCTCAACATAAGGAGGTGCCTCCAAAGTAAACACTGTAACCCTGATTGGCTTCCTAGCAGATAGAAGTCACTGGCTAGTGGGTCCTTTGAGGGTCTTTATTGGGATATTTAGATATCTTATTGTTATTTTTTGACGACTCTCGACCCATTACAGGAATCGATTTTGTTAACATTATATTAAACAATTTTTAACCAATTGTGCTTCAAACATAGCATAAAGGAATTTGCTTACCTAGCCAAATTTGTGCAAAAACTATCCAAATACTGCAAAAAAGTGCAAAGAATGTGCTGATTGTGATTTCGGTAACAAACTAAAAAATAAAGTTATTTTTATTAATTCTTAGTTTTAAATATATGATTATTCATATAGTTATTTATATTTTGCTGCCTACCAGTTAATCAAAAAGTTATCTATATTGCCATGTTGCTTTTAATTAGATGAATACTCTAATTCCTTTCTATGAGTAAGGGTTAATTGGAGTTAATGATTGATTAGTGAAAGTAATTAGCCAATAGTTTACTAGACTGAAATATTTACCTTTGAGCCTATTTATCAGCATTTTTTCATTGTTTTACAATGATTTTGTCCGCTCTATGCACCTCTTATCCACTCTCTGCAAGAATCTAATATGCATGATTAATCATGGATTGACCGTTTATTAACAAATGAGATACAAGAAGGAAACACAAAAAAGATAATAACGTGCCGACGTTGACTGGTGAGGTTAAAATGGCTGAGCGTTCGTTTGTCCAAGAAGTTCAAAAATTACGGCAGGGTGAAGGTGAAGTTTTCAGCGGTGAAGGGATCCTTGCGGTAACAAAAGCATTACTGGAATCGGGAGTTTCTTATGTCGCAGGCTATCAAGGTGCACCGATTTCCCACCTGATGGATGTACTGGCGGATGCACAGGATATTTTATCGGAATATGGTATCCGTTTTGAAAACAGTGCCAGCGAAGCAACCGCAGCCGCAACGCTTGCGGCATCGGTGAACTACCCTTTACGCGGTGCCGTGACATTTAAAGCGACAGTGGGAACCAACGTGGCGTCTGATGCATTAGCCAATTTAGCCTCTGGTGGTGTATTGGGTGGGGCGTTGATCATTGTGGGTGAGGATTACGGCGAAGGCTCTTCAATTATGCAAGAGCGTAGCCACGCCTTTGCGATGAAATCCCAAATGTGGCTACTTGACCCACGTCCTAACTTGCCTTCCATTGTACAGGCAGTCAAAGATGGTTTTGATCTCTCCGAAGCTAGTAATACGCCAGTTATGCTGCAAATGCGTATTCGTTCTTGCCATGTTCATGGACAATTTACCTGTTCAGATAACCAACATCCGAAATTCACGGTAAAAGACGCATTAGAGAACCCAACCCGTGATGTCAGCCGTATCGTTTTACCGCCGGCAAGTTTTTTACATGAAAAAGAAAAAATAGAAGCGCGTTGGCCCGCGGCTATCAAATTTATTCAACAGCGTGAACTGAATGAATTTTTTGCGGAAGATTCAGAGGATGTGGGAATTGCTTTACAGGGCGGTTGCTACAACACCTTGATTCGTGCATTAAACCAAATTGGCTTAGCCGATGTCTTCGGTAATAGCAAAATTCCACTGTATGTCATGAATGTGGCATACCCCTTAATTGATGATGAATTTGAACGTTTTTGTCGCAACAAAAAAGCGATTTTGGTATTGGAAGAAGGGCAGCCGAACTTCGTTGAGCAAAATGTGGCGAATATTTTACGCCAACGCAATATTGAGATAGCACTTCACGGTAAAGACATGTTGCCGATGGCAGGTGAATACAATACGGCAACTGTATTGGCAGGACTGCGTTCATTCTTCGAACGTTACGGCAAAATCGAACCTCAAGTGAAAGCGGCTGCTAAGCAGATCCGCATCCCAGCCATTAATGTCACGGCAGTGAAAGCGGATGATGACTTGCCGGATTACGTTAATGCGGCAGAGCCTACCCTAAATGACACTGTACATGCGCGCCCGCCAGGATTTTGTACCGGCTGTCCAGAACGCCCAATTTTTACTGCAATGAAGTTGGTTGAGCGTGAGTTGGGTGAGCACCATGTGAGTGCCGATATTGGCTGTCATTTATTCTCGATTTTACCGCCATTTAATCTTGGCAATACCACCATGGGTTACGGGCTTGGTGGTGCGGGTGCTGCGGCGTTGAACGCGAAAGCCAGTAAGCGCGCTATTTCGGTAATGGGAGATGGTGGTTTTTGGCATAACGGCTTAACGAGTGGAATTGCCAATAGCGTGTTTAACCGCAGTGATAATCTCACTATCGTAGTTGATAACAGCTATACCTCGGCAACGGGTGGACAAGATATTTTATCGTCAACCGCTTTGAATCCAACACGTAGCACTGGCCATGAGATTGAAAAAGCCGTTAAAGGTGTTGGGGTGAACTGGGTGAAAACCATCACCCGTACCTATGACCTAAAAGCCATGACAAATACATTACGTGAAGCTCTGACGACGACAGAAAGTGGTCCTAAAGTATTGATTGCCCAAAGCGAATGTATGTTGAACAAACAGCGTCGTGAAAAGAAAAAAGTTCGTGAAGACGTTTCAGCAGGCAAGCGAGTTATCCGTGAGCGTTTTGGTGTTGATTCAGACACTTGCACAGGAGACCACTCCTGTATTCGTTTATCGGGTTGTCCATCGTTATCAATCAAACCTAACCCAGATCCTTTACGGACAGACCCAGTTGCGACAGTGATGGATAGTTGCGTAGGCTGTGGGCTGTGCGGTGAAGTCTCCCATGCCGCCGTGCTGTGTCCTTCCTTCTTTAAAGCACAAATTATCACTAATCCAAATGGTTGGGACAAATTGCGCCACCGTGTTCGCGGCTGGTTTATTGGCTTTTTGCAGCGTCGTGATGCACGCCGCCGTGAACAACTGAGTTTTTAGGGGGGCATATGACACAACCTTTAATGACCTTACAGCCTATCAAAATAGCCATCCTTGCAATGGGTGGGGAAGGCGGCGGCGTTCTCGCCGATTGGATTGTTAATCTTGGCGAAGAGAATGGGTATTTTGCGCAAACCACGTCAGTACCGGGTGTGGCTCAGCGGACGGGGGCAACAATTTATTATGTTGAATTATTCCCTGGGGCTGACAACCCAGACACCCCTTCACCAGTATTAGCCCTAATGCCAATGCCGGGAGATGTGGATGTGGTTTTAGCTTCCGAGCTAATGGAGGCAGGACGTGCCGTACAGCGTGGTTTTGTGACTTCGGAACGTACTACGTTGATAAGCTCGACTCATCGGGTGTATTCGATTGCAGAAAAGTCGGCTATGGGGGATGGGCGCGTAGATAGCCAAGCGTTGATTCGTCATGCAGGACAAGCTGCCCGTCAATTTATTCATTTTGATATGGCACAAGCTGCGCAAGAGAGTGGCAGTGTCATCAGTGCCGTTCTGTTTGGTGCGTTGTTTGGTTCGGGGGTTTTGCCATTTAGCCGTGAACAGTTTGAAGAAACCATTGTTCGTGGTGGTGTTGGGGTGAAACCCAGTTTGCGTGCGTTTACGTTGGGTGCTGAAAAAGCGGCGCAACCAGAAGAAACGTATCAAGCGGAAGCTTCGCAATTGATTGAAAAAACACCAAAAAATAAACATGTTGCCGTTCTCCTTGCGCGTGTTGAGAGCCAATTCCCTGACCATGTTCATTACCTTGCCATTGAAGGCGTTCGTCGCTTGATTGATTACCAAGATCCTGCTTATGCAGAGTCGTACCTCAATCAACTTCAAGCGTTATTTGCGCAAAAAGGCGGCGATGATCCGCGCTTACAACGTGCTTTAGTTCGCCATTTAGCACTGTGGATGTCTTATGAGGACACCATCCGTGTGGCTGACTTAAAAATTCGTGATAGCCGTTTTGCGCGAGTCCGTAGTGAAGTCCAAGCAAAAGATAACCAATTGCTCGATATCAATGAATTTATGCATCCAAGAATTGAAGAGATTTGCGAAACGCTTCCCAAAAGTTTAGGAAACTGGCTAATGAAACCACATTGGATTCACAAAGCCGTTCGCAAATTAACGCAAAAGGGACGCACGATCACTACCAGTTCGCTTTGGGGCTTTTTACAGTTATATGCACTCGCCGCGTGGCGAAGAGGGCGGCGCTCAACATTGCGTTATCAACTTGAAAATAACCGTATTGAAAAATGGTTAGATGCGGTGACGCAAGCGGCGAAAAGCAACCCTGCGCTAGCCACTGAGATTGCGCAATGCCAGAGAGTGGTGAAGGGATATAGCGATACTCATGCCCGTGGTTTGCGCAATTTCCAAATATTGATGGAAATCGTTGAGCGTCATGGTAGCCAGTTAGCCCCCATTAATTTACGTGAACTGCGTGAAGCGGCTTTGGCAGATGAACACGGTAATGAATTGAAAAAATGCCGTCAGCGTTTGGCGATGGAATAAGGACCGCATCATGAGTTTACTGACCTTTTCTCGACACCATCGGATCCACTTTTCAGAGTGCGATCCCGCAGGAATTGTATTTTATCCGCAATATTTTGTGATGTTTAACAATCTCATTGAACGTTGGTTTGATGAGTTGATTCCTGAAGGATTCGCAGGGTACATCCTTGAGCAACGCTTTGGTTTACCCTCGGTGCATTTAGAAGCAGATTTCAAAGCAATTAGTCGGATGGGGGATGATGTTCAGCTTGAGCTGCACGTTAATCGCATTGGCGGTAAGTCTCTGACTTTACACCAACGTTGCATCAGTCTTGATGGCGAGTTGCGCATGGAAGTGACACAAACTTATGTCACGACATCACTTATCACGCATCAGGCAATTCCTATCCCTGAAGCACTGTATAGCGCCTTAACCCAGCAGCAACCGGTGTAATGGCACAACGTAATTAAAGGAGAAATTCCATGAATATCGTTTGTATCGGCGGCGGTCCCGCAGGGCTTTATTTCGGGTTGCTGATGAAACTGCAAAATCCACAAAATCGGGTGGTGGTGGTTGAACGTAACCGTCCTTATGACACCTTTGGCTGGGGTGTCGTATTTTCTGATGCCACATTAAGTAATTTGCGCAAAGCTGACCCTGTATCCGCAGAGACCATCAGCGCCGAATTTAGCCATTGGGATGATATCGACATTCATTTCAAAGGTAGCTGTAACCGTAGCGGCGGTCATGGTTTCATCGGTATAGGACGTAAGAAATTACTGAATATTTTGCAAGATCGTTGCCTTGAAGTCGGTGTCGAATTGGTTTTTGAAACTCAAGTTGTCGATGATCAGGAAATCGCACGCCAATATGATGCAGATCTGGTGATTGCATCTGATGGGATCAACAGCGCAGTCCGTACTCGCTATGAAAACGTCTTTAAACCGGATATCGATCAACGTCGTTGCCGCTTTGTTTGGTTAGGCACGAAAAAGATTTTCGACGCATTTACCTTCATATTTGCTGAAAATGAGCACGGTTGGTTCCAAGTTCATGCGTATCAATTCCAAGAAGGCTTATCTACATTTATTGTTGAAACGACGGAAGAGACATGGCTTAAAGCAGGCATCGACCAAATGTCTCAAGAAGATGGAATAGCTTACTGTGAAAAACTGTTTGCGCCATGGTTAGATGGTGAAAAGTTGATTGCGAATGCTGCTCACTTACGCGGTGCGGCGATTTGGATCCGCTTCCCGAGAGTTATTTGTGATAACTGGGTACATTGGACACATCCAACAAGCGGTAAAGATGTTCCCGTGGTTCTGATGGGTGATGCAGCGCACACCGCGCATTTTTCTATTGGGTCGGGCACCAAGCTGGCTTTGGAAGATGCCATCGAATTATGTGAAAGCTTGAAAGCCACCCAAGGTGATTTGCGCAAAGGATTAGAGCACTATCAAAAAGTACGTAGTGTTGAAGTGCTGAAAATCCAAAATGCAGCACGTAACTCGACCGAGTGGTTTGAGAATGTTCAACGTTACGAAAATCTCGACCCTGAACAGTTTGCTTACTCTCTATTAACCCGTTCTCAGCGCATTTCCCATGAAAATTTGCGTGTGCGTGATGATCACTGGTTAACCCACTATGAAAATTGGTTTGCAGAGAAATCAGGTTTACCAAGCCATCTCGCTAGTCAGAAAATTGCCCCGATGTTGACGCCATTTCGTTTGCGTAATGTCGAGTTGAAGAACCGTGTTATTGCTTCTCCAACACTGTTGTATTGCGCAACAGATGGGCTGGTAGGTGACTTTCACCTCGTGCATATCGGTAGCCGTGCGTTAGGTGGTGCCAGCTTAATTATGACGGAAATGACCGCCATTTCTCCAGAAGCGCGAGTGACGACGGGCTGCCCAGGTATTTGGAATGATGCGCAAGTGGCGGCATGGAAAAATGTGACGCAATTTGTACACCAGAAAACAGATGCGAAAATTGGGATGCAATTGGGGCATGCTGGACGTCGAGGCTCTACGCAGCGCGGTTGGGAACAAGAAAACCATCCATTGAAACAAGGCAACTGGCCGTTAGTTTCAGCTTCCCCATTACCTTATTTACCGTCTCTATCACAGACACCATCTGCGCTGACCGAAGCTCAGATGGCAAGCATTATTGACCAATTTGTGGCGGCAACAAAACGTGCAGATCAAGCGGGTTTTGACTGGCTAGAACTGCAAGCTGGGCATGGTTATCTGTTATCGAGCTTTATCTCTCCACTGACTAACCAGCGCACTGATACATTTGGTGGGTCATTAGAAAACCGTCTACGTTTCCCGCTAGCAGTGGTTAGCGCGGTGAGGAAAGTGTGGCCTGAAGACAAACCGCTCTCGGTGCGAATATCTGCGACAGATTGGGTGGAAGGCGGAACGACAGTTGATGAAGCAGTGCTGATTGGACAGGCTCTGCATCAAGCTGGAGCCGATATTATCGATTGCTCATCCGGTGAGGTTT
Source organism: Providencia sp. PROV209 (assembly GCF_028479485.1). Classification (NCBI taxonomy): domain Bacteria; kingdom Pseudomonadati; phylum Pseudomonadota; class Gammaproteobacteria; order Enterobacterales; family Morganellaceae; genus Providencia; species Providencia sp. PROV209. The sequence continues at coordinate 39,214 of NZ_JAMPNR010000022.1, forward strand.
CCCCTCTTCAGCAGCCTGTTTATGGGCGTATGTATCAAACGCCAATGGCGGATCGAATTCGTAATGAAGGATCGGTTCCGGTGATTGCCGTTGGGGCAATCACCGATGCAGATCAAGTTAATAGCATTATCGCATCAGGGCGAGCCGATCTCTGTGCATTATCTCGCCCGCTGCTTTCTGATCCTGCGTGGTTATTACATGAATGTGCGCGCTTTGGATGGAACAGCGTAACTTGGCCAGCACCTTATGAATATGGTCGCCAACAATTAGTCCAACAATCGAAAAACCGCTAATGGCGTCAATGCGAAAGGGGGAAAAACCATGACTACTCAGTCCCATGAACAATACAGAGAGAATATCGCAGGACGCGCAGATGTAGCAGATACACCGGAATTGTTGGCGTATTACAAGCAGTTAGATGAATTAAAAACAGGTGCGCTCTGGACTGTTGCCAATAAAATTGAGCCATGGCAGCCAAAATCTCAGTCAGTGCCAGTGCTATGGCGTTACCAAGATTTACGCGAGCATGTTTTACGTTCAGTGGATTTAGTGACGCCAGAAAAGGCGGGTCGTCGCGTGATTTATTTAAATAACCCAGGTCGCCAAGATGTTGCTGCTGCGGTGGGATGGTTGTATTCAGGTTTACAGGTGATGCATCCCGGAGAAGCGGCTTCCGCTCATGCGCATTCATCATCTGCCTTGCGTTTCATTATGGAAGGGCGTGGAGCTTACACCATCGTGGAAGGGCAAAAAATGATTTTAGAAGCCAATGACTTTGTGCTGACGCCAAATGGTACTTGGCATGAGCATGGTGTTGAAGAAGGTGGGCTGCCGTGTATTTGGCAGGACGGATTAGATATTCCACTCGTCAATGCCATGGAGGCTGGTTTTTACAAAGTTCACCCAGATTTACATCAAGCACAAACCCGCCCAGTTGATTATCCCGTTGGGATGTGGGGGGCAACGGCATTACGTCCGCACCATGTGGGATGGGATAAGCCTTATTCGCCATTGTTTAAATACCAGTGGGGGCCCACTTACGAAGCGTTACAGCGAGCCGCAAAAGTGACGGAAGGATCACCGTTTGATGATGTCTTAATGAATTACACCAACCCATTAACTGGCGGTCCTGTCATGCCAACCATTGGGGCAAGCATGCAGTTATTACGTCCTGGCTTTGTTGGTAAAGCTCATCGTCATACGGGTAGCTTTATTTACCAAGTGGCGAAAGGGTCAGGTTACTCGATTATTAACGGGCAGCGTTTTGATTGGCAAGAGCGCGACATTTTCTGTGTACCGTCATGGATGTTCCACGAACATATTAATACATCCCAAAGTGAAGATGCTTGTCTGTTCTGTTTTAGCGACTTGCCAGTGATGCACTCCCTTGGTCTCTATTATGAAGAGGCTTTGGTGGAAAATGACGGTCACCAAAAAGTGATTGGTTAACTATTTGATCTAATTATCGATTCTAACTATTACGTGAAGATTTCAGTGAGGTCTTGAGACCTGACTCAAGGAGAAAAATTATGCGTCTTATTACTTACCGTTCAGATGTTACCGCAGCAGCTCGCTTAGGCGCGATTGTGGATGAGCAAGTTGTGGATTTAGCGAGATTGGCAGAGGAAAATGGTCAATATCTTCCTGATAACATGCTGGAATTTATTGATTTAGGTCCTCAAGGCGTGCGTGTGGGAACGGCGTTATTAAATGGTTATCAAGGGCAATTCCCTGCAGGAACGGCGTGGCCTGTACAAAATGTGAAAATATTAGCGCCAATTCCGCGCCCAAGAAAAAACATTTTTGGTATTGGCTTGAACTATGTTGAGCACGTTGCAGAGTCTAGCCGTACGTTGGATACATCTAAAGAATTACCAAAAGAACCTGTGATTTTTTCTAAGCCGCCGACAACCGTGATTGGACCGGGTGATGCCATTGAACATAATGCCCAAATTACTCAGCAGTTAGACTGGGAGGTCGAATTGGCGGTCATTATGGGAACTCGAGCTAAAGGCGTAGCGCAAGAAGATGCACTGGATTATGTGTTCGGTTATAGCTTGATGATCGACATGAGTGCTCGTGATTGCCGTCGAGCTGGTCAATGGATTTACTCGAAAGGACAAGACACCTATGCGCCATTTGGTCCTTGTATCGTCACTGCGGATGAAATTCCTGATCCACATTCATTGAATCTGAGTCTGAAAGTCAATGGTGTGACTAAGCAAGACTCCAATACGCGTCATATGTTGTTTAACGTGAATGCATTGATTGCAGACATCAGCAAGGGCATTACGTTAGAACCCGGGGATATTATCGCGACAGGAACGCCTGAAGGGGTGGGAGCCGGACGTTCTCCTCAAGAGTGGGTGTGGCCAGGCGATGTGATTGAAGCTTACGTAGAAAAAATCGGTGAGTTACGTCATCCAGTGGTTGCAGTATAACTTAATGGGGATAACTACATGTTGAATCTACCTCAATTTAAGGCGGCGGCAGTGCAGGCCGCCCCTGTATTTCTTGATACTGATGCCACTGTGGACAAAGTGTGTCGGCTTATTGAAGAGGCGGCTGATAATGGCGCTAAATTAGTCGCATTCCCTGAAGTGTTTGTTTCTGGCTACCCGTATTGGAGCTGGGTGATGAATCCGATTGATGGCAGCCCATGGTTTGAAAAACTGTGTAAGTCAGCGATTGAAGTACCGGGACCCGAAATTAAAAAAATTGCGCAGGCGGCGGCTCGTCACCATATCAACGTTGTTGTTGGGGTGAATGAGCGTAATCCGAACGGCATAGCGACGCTGTATAACACGCTGGTGACTATTTCTGATGAAGGCAAAATTTTAGGGCGGCACCGTAAATTAGTGCCGACATGGGCGGAAAAGCTGACGTGGGCGAACGGTGATGCATCTTCTCTAAAAGTGCACCAAACGAGCATTGGTCCTCTAGGCGCACTGGCATGTGGGGAAAATACCAATACATTGGCGCGTTTCTCATTATTAGCTCAGGGTGAGCTGGTACACATTGCCAGCTATATTGCTCTGCCAGTTGCACCGAAAGATTACGACATGGCTGATGCCATTCGCTTACGAGCTTCAGCGCACTGCTTTGAAGGTAAGGTATTTACTATCATTTCTTGTTCAACGGTCTCTGAAGAAATCGTTGACGCCATGGCAACATCCCATCCTGAGTCTCGTGAATTACTGGCTCGCCCAAATAGTGCATTTTCCGGCATTATCGGTCCCGATGGGCGCGTTATTGGGGAACCTTTGATTGATAAAGAAGGTATTGTTTATGGTGAAATTGATTTGAATCGCTGCATTCAACCTCGTCAGATGCATGATATTACTGGGCATTATAATCGCTTTGATATCTTTGATTTACAGGTTAATCGACGTCCTTTAACGGCTGCCCGTTTCCATCATAGTGGGCAAGATATTGATGAACTTAATCAATTTGCTGAATCGGATGACTCTTCTTTGGAGAAAGGACTATGAGCTTAGCGCGTACATTTCGTATTGGGCAGATTGTGCCTTCGTCTAATACCACCATGGAAACTGAAATTCCGGCTATTTTACGTGCCCGTGAAGCCATGTTTGCCGAACGCTTTACATTTCACTCTAGCCGTATGCGTATGCAAAAAGTGACCAAAGACGAATTAGCTAAAATGGATTCTGACAGTGATCGCTGTGCTATTGAGTTGTCCGATGCTGATGTAGATGTATTGGGGTATGCCTGCTTAGTTGCCATTATGAGCATGGGTAAAGGCTATCACCGCATTTCGCAAAAACGTCTTCATCAATGCACGATAGATAACGGGCATCCAGCGCCGGTCGTGACAAGTGCAGGGGCTTTAGTTGATGGTTTACATGCAATGGGTGCCAAAAAAGTGTCAATTCTGACCCCATACATGAAACCATTAACACAGCTGGTTATCGATTACATCGAACATGAAGGTATTGAGGTGGTAGACAGTATCTCTCTAGAAATACCTGATAACCTTGAAGTTGGTAGACAAAATCCATTAGCCCCTGTTGAAATTACCAAAAAACTGAATACCAATGTGGACGTCATTGTTGCATCGGCTTGTGTACAGATGCCTTCACTGCCTTCAATTCAATTGATAGAAAATAGAGTGGGCTTGCCTGTCTTGTCATCATCCGTGGCAACGACATATATGATGCTAAAAAAATTGGGATTAGATACTCGAGTTGATGGCTTTGGCTCACTGCTTAGTGGCAGATTTTAGTTAAATTATGTTAAGAGTTCGGTTTCCTTCTGCTACTCTGCTAGCTTCTAACGTGATAAAACCAGAAGCTAAAAAAGAGGAATTGATGCCTAAATCGAAAGTCTTCGTTGATAATTACCTGCCCGCTCTGCTGGGGCAGGCATGGATGTTGGTTTCTTCTGAATTTCATGCGGTTGTGGAAGCTAACGGGTTATCCGTGTTGGAATGGCGAGTGCTTTCGACATTGGCGAATAATGGTTCGATGGGGATCACCGAGTTATCGCAAAAAACAGTCAGCAAGCAACCGACTATTACGCGGGTTTTACAGCGATTGGAGCAACAAGGGCATGTAATCCGCCATAATAATCATTCAGGGAGTGACCGACGCGTGACATTAGTCAGTGTGACTTCGAGTGGAGTGGAGTTAGTGGAAGGATTATTGGTTGCCGCAGAAGAGCATGAAAGGCAGGTTTTAGCACCATTAGGCGCTCGTAAAAGCAAAATGCTCAAACAAGTTTTACAAGAATTAATTGATAGACATAGCCCAGAAATCAAATAGATAAACTCCATCGAAATACTAGGATTCATCTGTTTTTGATGAGTATGAGAATTTTATAGGACGAATAATTATTAAACCCTGATAAAACACTAACATATTCATCATAAATGTAATGTGTTGGAAATTAAGTAATATTCTGTAACACAATGATTGCTATCGTAGTTTTTGATTTATTTTATTTTTTTTCTAGAGCATAAATTGTCACTTTACATTGATTTGATTTATCTATTTACTGCAAATCAGATAACTAAGATAAACCATTATGGAGCACTCAATGTCGGTAGTGACACTTGTACTCGTTTTTTTACTTGCAGTCGTCGTGAGCGTGTTCGTTTCACGATTACTTAAAGACATTATTCCATTACCTATTATCCAAATCGCGTTAGGTGCTGCCTTATCGTTTTATGGGTTTACAGTGGAATTTGAACCTCATCTGTTTCTATTTTTATTTATTCCTCCATTACTGTTTCTTGATGGCTGGCGCATTCCAAAAGAGGCGTTATTTCAAGAAATTAAACCAATTATATCTCTGGCGATCGGTCTGGTTGTTGTCACAGTGATTGGAATGGGCTTCTTTATTCATTGGTTGATTCCAACGATTTCTCTGGCGGTTGCATTTGCGCTGGCGGCGATTCTTTCGCCGACTGACCCTGTATCTGTATCCGCAATGACAGTGAATTCACCATTACCTTCGCGTATGGCGCACATTTTAGAAGGGGAGTCCTTACTCAACGATGCAACAGGCTTAGTATGCTTTAGCTTTGCGGTTGTCGCGGCACTGACAGGTGAGTTTTCTCTGACTTCTGCCGCAGGGCAATTTGTACTGGTGGCATTTGGCGGTATTGCGATTGGTTTATTAGTGGCATGGGCTATAGGTTGGTTAAACCAATTCTTGGTTAAGCGTACTGGTGAAGAACCTGCCATCCAAATCATGATTAGCTTATTAATGCCATTTACAGCCTATTTACTTGCTGAGCATTTGCATGTTTCTGGGATACTTGCCGCGGTCGTTGCAGGTATTGCGATGCACTATGAAAAAATTGCTGGGCGTATGCAAGCCGCAACACGCATGCAAAGTAAGGCAGTTTGGGATACAGTGCAAACGGGCCTTAACGGCATGATCTTTATCCTACTGGGTGAGCAGTTACCGGGAATGTGGACGAATATGCCACAGGTCGCTGAAGCAGCAGGTGCTAGCCACCCGTGGATGCTATTTGTGTATGTGGCAGTGATTACCATTGCATTAGGTGCATTGCGTTTTGCTTGGGTATGGATATCAATGACATTGACGGTGTTTCATCATCGACGTCGTGGAAAACAAGCGGATGAAGTGCGTATTCGTATGATGGCGGTGATGGCAACAGCGGGTGTGCGCGGTGCAATTACATTAGCGGGTATTTTGACCTTACCACTGTTGATGCCAGATGGTTCGTTATTCCCTAACCGTGATGTGGCAATCTTTCTCGCGATGGGGGTCATTTTATGTTCCCTGTTAATTGCGAGTATTGCTTTACCTATTTTAACCAAAGGGTTAGTCCAAGATTTACCCTACGATAACGACGAAATTCGTGCCCGCTTGGCGCTAAACGAAGCGGCAATGGCACATATTCGTGAGTTAATGAATCACCCTTCCGAAGATGTGGATGAGATTGCGATGCGTACCGAAGTCGGGGCTCAGTTGCTCGAAATCTATGGTCGTCGTTTAGATAACTCCGATGAAACTGAATCGGATGTCTTTGACTTACACCGTATGATCGAAATGGAACGCTCGATGTCTAATTCCGCTCTTAAGGCGAAGCGTGAAGCCTTATACCAAATGCGTAAAGGAAAAAACATCAACGAACGAGTGTATCATCGCTTACGTGATGAACTTGATTTAAAAGAAGAAACATTAAATCACCATAAAAGTTCAAAACACTGATTCATGAAATGTTGACCCTAACGGCTTAAGATACTTAAGCCGTTTTTACATCATCATTGAAATATATTTTATTACTGATAATGTATTTTCTAATTCTATTGAGGAAAAAACTATGTCGCAGCATGCCGCTCATTTAATGATTATGATGACCATCACTTAACTGGTGGGAGTCTGTGACATCCTCAACCCGCCAGATAAGGCGGGTTTTTTGTCCTTGTCTGGTTAACTCTCCACAAGGAACTATCAATGAATCTTCTCGATAATACTCAAAAACATACCCAAGATCTTGAAGCCTTAATTGCCAGCGCAGATCGTGCAATCACAGAAGAAAATTTCAGTTATTTAATGAATTTCTATTCTGAAAATGGCGCATTAGTGGTGAAAGATGGCTTACATGTCCATGGAAAAGAGGACCTCCAGAAAGCCTTTTCTGCTATTGCAGAATTTTTTAATCATACTCTGCAAGTTTCCCAAGGTGCGGTGAAAGTCATTTTTGGTGAAGACTGCGCCTTAGTGCTCGCTGAGACTCTTTTAAGTGCACAAATGCAGGATGGCACCGAATTTAATACGGCGCGAGAAGCCACCTACGTTTTTAAACTGATTGAAGGCAAGTGGTTATGCGTGATTGATAATTCCTATGGCACATCATTGCTAAAATCGTAAAGCTCAATCATGGCTGCTGAGTCTATTTTTGTTGGTATAGAACAGCGAAATTCAGTTTACGTAATCAATGGTTTTTTATTGTAATTATTGAGTTTTGCTGTTGTGTTTGAAGTTAGCTCTAAGGTTTATACTCGTGTGAAGAATAACTGTAAAGGATATCTTTTATGTCAATTTTCAGCTGGTTATTTAATCTCAGTAAACATCGCAGCGGCGCTAAACACGGTGGCCAATATCAAAATAATTCAAGGCATGGTAGAGATTCTAAGCACAATAACGGTGATAAGCACAATTACCGTGATAAACACAATTACCAAGATAAGCACGGGTATGGTGCGAAACTGGGGGAGGGTTATCAATACGGTGACCGCCAAAACGCGGAAGGAATAATCTGCCGACAATGCCGCAGTATCGTCAGCCTAAATGCGAAATTTTGCAGCGAGTGTGGAACGGCAACTTAGGAAAATAGAAAAGGTATTCCGAGTTCAGGAGGAAGCATGATTGCATCGTTTTTTTCTCAAAAAAATCATTACCAACTCTATATTAAAAATTTTATTGCATCACCCGCCTCGATGGGAACAGTGATGCCATCATCTCGCTGGTTATGCTATGCAATAGTTAGCAATATAGATTGGAGAAATTGCATAAAAATTGCAGAGATCGGTGCGGGTAATGGTGTAATGACGCGTTACATTGCAAATGAAATTCCTGAGAAATCGAGTTTGGAGCTCTATGAAATTAATCGTGATTTTATTGCTATTTTAAATCAAATTGAAGATCCTAGAGTAACAGTTAAACCTTGCTCAGCTGAATATTTACGTGGCGATTATGATCTGATTATTTCAGGGCTCCCTTTCTTGTCTCTACATAAAAAAACCAGTATGCGAATCTTGAAAAAGGTACGCCAAAGCTTGCTCAAGAATCACGGTAGGCTGGTGCTATTTCAGTATACCCAAGGTTGCGAGCGGTTATTTTCTCGTTATTTTTCATTTACAAAAGAGCGGGTATATCGAAATTTCCCACCTGCTTGGGTGTATACCTGCGTACCCAAATAATGGGTTTTAAGACCAGCGTAATATGTGCTGGTCTTAGCCTCTATTGATTATTTAGGGCGATACATTTCGAGCTTTTGTTGTTCTTCAATCCAATAATAATCAGCGGGTCCTCCTGCACGCATCAGCGGTTTTTGGCGTGCGCTGTTATACAGGCCTTGCTCCAAGGTCGCTTTATCAATATGCACCATGACCACTTCCCCCATGACCATCCATGTATCCAGTAAGCTACCATCTGCTCGTTTTAATTGCTGATATTCGGTGACAACACATTCTAGAGAGACGGGTGTTTGGGCAATACGTGGAGGAGTCACCAATGTGGATGGCAAAGTAGAAAGCTGCGTGAGGTCAAATTCACTTTCTCCATGAGGTAGCATGGCGCTGCTTAGGTTGATCTGCTGAGCTAATTCGAGGGTCGCAAGATTATAAACAAACTCTCCCGTTTCGATTGCGTTAGTGACAGAATCTTTTTTTCCAACACTGGAAAAGACCAAAATAGGCGGAGAATAATTAAAGATATTGAAAAAACTATAAGGTGCAAGATTCGTTCTACCTTGCTTATCACATGTGGAAATCCAACCTATAGGGCGAGGAGCGATCAATGAGGGAATAGGATCGTGGGGAAGACCATGACCTTGTTGTGGTTGGTAGCTGTAAAATTGAGTTTGCATTATTGGCTCCTTTTTTCATTATCCTAGCGGATTAATTTATTTCAGTTAATATTTAAAAATGAAAAATGCATCATTTGTATAGTTTTAGCATGATATGGATAAAATAGGTTTTTATTATTGATTGATAGGTTTCGATTTCCTTTTAGTGCTCTTTTTTAAATTATATTTTAAATCTTATGGGTTGAATTTATGTAACACATATAATGTGTAATTTTAGGTTGTTTTTTATTTTTAATTAAATATTGTATTTTTAATTTTGATATTTTTAATTAAAACGAAAGTTCTTTTTTTGGCGTTTTTTCAGTGTCATTTTCAAAAATGAAAATAGTTTCTTTTTATTAAAGGTAATTGATGTTTTTTTACAGGTTTTAGTATGTTTAATTATTGGGTATTTAAATAGTTACATAATTATATAATACATATGTAATTATGTAACTATTTGATAAATATTAGTGTATTTAATTTTACCTAGGTTAAAGGTGATCAATAAACTTAATTTGATAGATATTAACTATTAAATAATATAATTTCGATCGATATAAACGTATTTACAGATTTATTTCTTGTATCTATATTTTAATAAATTAATTTCCTGCACTTTGGATATATCCATTTTTTATTTAACTATTTACTCAATGATATGGCTACCTTTGAGTAAATAAAATTAAAGCTATTTAAATTTGGTTTTAATATTATGAAAAACAAATATCGACTACGTGAAGAGGTTGGTTCATTTATTAGGGAGGCTAGGCTTAATTGTTCACTGACTGGTGAGGAATTAGGTAGGATGCTCCATATTAGTCAACAACAAATATCCCGATATGAACGTGGTATTACGAGTGTGAGCATTGAAACTCTTGATGCCATATTAAATAAATTAGGCAAAGATTGGTCTGACTTTTTTTTAAAGTTATAGCCAATTATTCAGATGAAGTAGCAGAAATAAAACTACAAGATAATTTTTTATTTCAAGATAAAAAATCAAAATATTCATATTACGATAAATTGAAGTTCAGGGCATTACATGAGCTTTAATACCCAATAATGATATTTAACATGTTGTTATCTCCATTAATTATTTAATGGTGTTTTGTATTTCTCTCATCTTTAAACGAAAGGAAAGTCATTCTATGAAACTTAATCAGTTAGCAACCATGACGCTGCTGGCAGCATCGGCGACTTCTTTTGGTGTTATGGCGGAGAATACCGGTACGGTGAATTTTATCGGTACAGTTGTGACTTCGCCCTGCAATATTGCTCAGTCTTCTTTGAAGCAAACCATTGATTTTGGACAGCTTTCTCGTCGAGGCTTAGAGAATGGTCGCAATGCGGAGGTGGATTTTAATATTGAATTAACGGGATGTGATTTTTCAGATTACACCAAAGATGCCGCAGGAACACCTGCGGTAGTGAAAAGTATGGAGCTGGTTTTTACAGGGCAAAATTACGCGGATGCGGGTAATACCTTGCTCTCAACGTCTGCTGGCAATGCAAATAACGTGGGGATTGGTATTGATGGTTTTGAGTTTGGTAAAGCCAAAGATATTTTTTCCCGTATTATCAATAAGAAGGGTGATAACACTTTAACGTTCAAAGCATTAGCTAAAGCCATTGATACGAATAAAGATGTCGCTGAAGGTAAATTTAGTGCCGTAACTAACTTCCGCATTACTTACCAGTAAACATCTGAGTCTACCGCTGGCATTCGCTGGCGGTATTACGACTGAGTTGAGGGAGGAAACTGTGATTGTTTATCGATGGGTCACTCGCTAATTAGCACAATTGATAATGGTCAGTATTCTGGTATACCCAGTCATTTCAGGGGCTGAAAGCAAGAAAAAAATTGAGCTTAATGGAAGCGCAACTCTCAAAGGTATTGTGATTGCGACACCGTGTTCGGTTGTGATGCAAAATAGGTTCCAAACGATTGATTTCTCGCCGCTAGCTATCACGATGCTCGGGACTAAATTGCAACGTGAACAGCATAACCAACCTTTCATTCTTGAGTTAAGAGATTGTGGAAGTCTTTATTCTTCGCTTGATGTTAAAACGTGGTCTATTCGCTTTATGGGACAAACCGCGGAACACATTAATGGGTTTGTCTTGCAAGGAGCTTCACGAGGTCTTGGGGTTTCGGTACTGGATAATCGTTTAAATGCATTGGTGCCGGGTCAATATTATTCGTTGTCAGACAATGTGTTACTGCATGATAAATCAGAGAAAACGCTCTTTTTACAGTACTTTTTACGTTTGGAGCTGACAGGAGAACCGATCCAAGCGGGTAACTATCAAGGATTAATCCGCTTTTTCATCGATTATCAATAAATTGCAAATAAACATAATCTCGAAATTCCTTTCGAGAGGGGCACACTCGTCGCATTTGGGGTGGTATAGGGCATGATGTTCAAACATAGCAAACTAAGACTGGCGATTTTATTAGCGTTAAGTATGGGGATCAGAAATGCGCATGCTGCTGAATTTAATACAGATGTATTAGATGCTGAAGATATTAGTAACATTGATATGAGCCAATTCTCGGTCGCTGGATATGTTCCACCAGGTGACTATATCTTGACCGTCTTTGTGAATGGTCAACGCTTAGGGGAACCTCGAGATATCGCTGTTTTTGATGAGAAAAATACACAGAAAACGTTATCTCAACAGGTGTGTCTTGCACCTCAGTTGCTGGGATTAATGGGACTCAAAAAATCAGCAGAGGAAAAAGTCACACTGTTTCGCGATGACCAATGTTTGAATTTTTCTGCACTTTCAGGCGTTCAAACTAAAGTCGATTTACCCACAATGTCTCTGAAAATGACGATCCCGCAGATGTGGATGGAGTATCGAGATCCTTATTGGATCCCGCCTAAGTATTGGGAAGAAGGGATCAATGGTGCGTTTGTGGATTACAGCGCGAATGTGTCTGCAACAAAAGAAACCGAAGGGGATAAGCGTATTTATTTATCTGGCAATGGGACATCTGGGATCAATATTGGTGCTTGGCGTTTACGTGGAGACTTTAGCGGGACTTATCAAGAACAGCATGGTGGAGTCTATTCGCAAGAGAAACATAATTTTGATTTCAGTCGGTTATATGCATTTCGTTCATTGAAGGACTCCGCGGCACTGCTCACCTTAGGGGAGAACAATTTTTATTCGGATGTATTTGATTCTTGGCAGTATACGGGGATTGCTGTTGAAAGTGATGATCGCATGTTGCCGCCAAAACTGGTGGGGTATGCGCCTGAAATTATCGGAGTCGCAAAAACGAATGCCATTGTTATTGTGCGTAGTCAGGACCGAATTATTTCAGAAACTTCAGTACCACCGGGTCCATTTCGTATTCAAACCTTAGATAGTGGGATCCGTGGTGTGTTAGATGTGACGGTGCGTGAAGAAAATGGGGAAGAGAACAAATTTAGCCTTAGTACGGCTTCATTACCTTATTTAACGCGCCCTGGACGGATAAATTATAAAGCTGCGGTGGGGAAAACACGTTATGACAATCGACATTTAACGGGAGATCCCGTCATTAGTGGTGAATTGTCATACGGTGTATCAAATGCGTGGTCGCTTTATGGTGGTACTCAGCTTAATGCGTATTATCAAAGCGCGGCATTAGGGATTGGTCGAGATCTGTTTTCTTTCGGGGCTGTTGCTGTAGATATTACGCAATCCTTTGCTGATTATTCTGATGATGACAAGGGGCACTTACAGGGGCGCTCTTATCGTTTTAATTATGCAAAGTCATTCGATGATTTACGAACAGATATTACCTTTGCAGGTTATCGTTTTGCAGACAAAGAATATCGCACGTTAATGCAGTATATGGATGAGGATCGAACGGGGCAGACACCTCGCGCAACCAAGGAAAACTACCAAGTTTATTTAAATAAATATTTTGATGATTTTAATCTGTCATTAAATTATCAGTACAGCACTTATTGGCAGGATGATCCTCAAACTCAATATGGTTTATATGCCAATACCAGCCTCAGTTTTCCATCTCTTTCTCAATACAACGGCAATATTGCACTTTCTGCGACGCGAACCGAGCGAAGTAATGGCTATGAAGATGATGCGATTAACCTGTATTTGACCATCCCGCTATACAGTGGGCATAGCCTCACGTTCTCCGAGCTGTATTCTCGCTCAAATAAACAGAACCAATATAACCATAATGTGGGGTATAGCGGTTATGGGGAGCGGGATAACTATAGCCTGACGATGGGATATAACCATGGTCAAGATATGGATAGCCAAACGAGTTTTAGTGGTTTTTATTCTCGTGACCTCTCAGATGCCAACGTCTCGGTTAATGGCAGCTATGTACCGCATCAATATCGTAGTGTTGGCGCCTCCATTAAGAGTGGGATAACGGTAACGGGTAAAGGAATTGCGTTACACCGTTCTGCGCATGGAGATACACGTCTTATGGTCGAAACCTCGGACATAAGTGGTGTTCCTCTGAATCAAGGGGTGACGAAAACGAACCGTTTTGGCTTAGCGGTGCTCCCAAATATGAATAGTTACCGTAAATCTACGGCTTCCATCAACACCAGCAAATTACCCGATGACATTGAAGCATTGAATGCAACCAGCGATATCACATTGACGAAAGGTGCTATTGGCTATCGCAGCTTCCCTGTTATGAAAGGCGAAAAATTGTTCTCAGTGATTACGTTACAAAATGGCAAAAAGCCACCTTTTGGTGCCAGTGTACGTAATGAGGCAAATCAAGAGCTAGGAATTGTGGGGGAGGATGGCGTGACGTGGCTGGCTGGCGTCATAAGACAAGAGCCTTTATGGGTCTATTGGCACAGCCAAAAACAGTGCCAGTTAACTTTGCCTGACTCGTTAAACACCACGTCGTCAATGCTGTTATTGCCATGTGAAAAATAACGGAATATTTCATCGTACCTATCTTATGAGGTTGATTATGTTTAATTTTAAATCAATTTATGCTGCATTGATAAGCTTGCTAATGATTATGTCACAGGCTTCCTACGGTGCAGTGACACTGGATCGAACGCGCATTGTTTTCCCGGGAAATGAAAAATCGATTAATGTGCGTATTTCCAATGATAACCCTGAGGAGGCGTATTTAGCGCAAAGTTGGATTGAAGATTTACAAGGCAAGAAACTCACCCAAGGCGCTATTCTTGCGACTCCACCATTACAACGTGTGGAAGCCAATAGCCACAGTTTGGTACGCTTGAGTAAAACACCTTTATTGAGCCAGCTACCTGATGATAGAGAATCGGTTTTCTATTTTAATCTGCGGGAAGTCCCACCAAAATCTACCGAAGAAAATACTCTGCAAATTGCGCTCCAGTCACGGGTGAAATTGTTCTATCGCCCTGAAAAAATTCTAGAAATGTCCCAGACGAAATGGGCTCATAACATCACTTTACTGAAAACGGCGAAAGGCTACCGTTTGAATAACACCACCCCCTTTAATTTAACGGTGATTGGCATTGGTAATAGTAAAAAACAGTCGGAAGAGAGCTCATTCGAAGTCGTCATGGTGGCACCAAAATCCACTTTTGATATCACCACGCATTCACTCACAACACCGTATCTGACCTACATCAATGACTATGGTGGTAAGCCAACATTGGCATTTCGTTGCAAAGGAGACACCTGCACCGTCTCTGGAGAACAGTAATTTTACGAAGACATTGAGGGGGGAAAATCGGATGAAAATGATCCGGCTAGGATGCGCAATTATCACCATGGCAATGACGACGGGGGCGCTAGGCGATAAATTTTTAGGCAGTGTGCCACCCACTGAATCACATTATGAATCCCCCCACATGGGGTGGTTTTTGGTTAATGCCACGTTATTTAATGCGCCATGCAGCTTAGCAGTAAAGGAGAAGCCCGTATTGACTCAATGCGGTGCTGGCTTAGCATTCAGTGAAAGCGACAGTGGAGCAAAAACACCCGCAATGTTGTTAGTGGTGGATGCGGCGACAGGGAAAAGAGTGGTTCATTCCTCTGTTAACTTGGTGAATGGGAATAATACAGTGCAGCTACCGAATACCATCGATCCAGCTCATTTACTGAGATTGGAGGTGAGCTATGAATAAGCTAACACTATTTTGGTGGTTACTTGCGCCGCTTTTTTGGAGCCTTTCTGGACGAGGATATGCCCAGTTTTTGGATGTGGAGTTTAGCGGTGAATTGGTTCATTTGTCTTGCAAAGTCAGTGCGGGTTCAGTGAAAAAAGAGATTCAGCTTGAGGCGTTACGCATGCAGTCTCTCAATCAAGGAGATGTGAGCGAAATAACACCGTTCTCCATTGAAATTGACCATTGCCAGCAATCAGACATGGGGAAGTTAATCAAAATGACGTGGCATGGAACGCAGTTAGTGGATATTGATGGGCATAGTTACCTTATTACTCAAGGTGATAGCGATGTGGTGCTCGGTCTAGTGGACGGCGAAGGTAAACCGATTATTTGGGATGAACCCATTGATGTGGGGCATGTATCAGTGGTGAAAGATGAGCAGTCTCTATTATTTGGCGTTGTGGCGCGTAAGCCCCCATTTGGTTACGTCAATGCAGGGAATTTTTCTGGTTGGGTTACTTTTTCCGTGGAGTATGAATAGTGAAACAAATCAATAAAGTAAAAAACTATTGGTGTGGTTTGCTGTTACTCATTTCACCAATAGTTTATGGGGATGTTTTAGTGAATGTCGCTGCGACGATGGTGGATCCGGCTTGTCATGTTCGTAGTGAAGATGGCAGCTCTCCGCTGCAAATTAATTTTGGTGTGGTTGAAATCAATGGCGCTCCTGAGGTTTTGTTAACCAAAGATTTTCCCGTGTATATCAGTGGATGCTCAGGGAGAAAAACGCTGTCAGTGTTACTCAACCCGAAAGGCTACGGAACAGAGGAGTTTCTCGGTAGACATATTTTGTCAACCAGTGCGAAAGGGCTGGGGATCCATTTTCTTGATGTCACTGATGGGCAAGCGATTCCTTTAGAATTAAATCAATTACAGGCGCTCACCCCTCAGCCCATAAGTACGACCGAACACCGGATTGACCTACAAGCACAGTTGGTGAATACACGACCATTAAACCAGCTCCCTGCAGGGAGATTCACATCTGCAATGATGATTTCAGTCACTTATAACTAGTGGGAAAACCAATATGTTGAAGATTAGGCTCATAGCATGGGCATGTTGTTTGGTTGGTGGGCTTATATTGTCAATGATGGCGAAAGCGGATTATGCCGCACAAATCATTGATCCCAATGGCGGTTATACCATACGGGTGAATAACAACAGTACACTGGCGGATCACCCTGACGTCGGCTCTGATGGTCAAAACTACTACCAAGTTGGTGAACCCTTTGTCATCGATAGCAACCGTGCTGAACCTAAAGGTTTGGTTAAGTGTATTGGGCGACGTTGGGGAAGTACCAGTACACAAATTTTGCCTTCAAATGCTTTTCATCGGCTATTTATGTATGTGCCTGAAACGGGGTTTTCTCTCGGAGGACTCAAAGCTTATCGGCTAAATGCCAACTTAGTCATGACAGTAGAAGCTGACATGATGGAATGGACCAACCGCAGCTCTGGAGTTTGTTCAATGGCGAGTGAGGAGACTGTATTTGATGTTCCAAGGTTTGATAACCATTTTCCTATCACGATGACGTTTTATATTAAAGAGCAGATTATTGATGGGCAGCTAGTGATTAGTGAAATGCCCTTAGCAGGCTATGTACGGGCATTTACGAACCCAAAAGTGGCACCGCCTTATGATAGTTGGTCACTCAATGAATCTTCAGTTCCCCTACGACTAGCTGCATCACAAATTAATATTGGTGCAAAGTGTTCTACCAGTACCAGCAGTGGAGAAAAAAGTGTATTGAATTTACGCCATGGGCAATTAAATAGCCTGCAATATGACAACCGTGCTAGCGGCCAAGTCACTTACCATTGTCTCTTTCAATCCTCCACAAAAGTGCGTTTACGTTTGGATTACACACAAGATGACGATCCACAAAAGCGTTTACCTATGACGAATGGGGATAACGATACGATCTACAGCGAATTGGTGATCACCGATCTTGAAACAGGGCAATCTGGTAAAGAAATCAAAGCCGAAATTCACAGTATGAAAGAGTTTGAAATTAGTAGCCACCTGCGGGGAGAAAATGCGCAAGCTGGTGATTATCAAGGATCCGCGTGGCTAATCGCCACACTGGATTAGCGCTATTGCTCAATACGTTGAATAAAGCTTGAGGGAGATTGTCCTAACCATTTTTTGAACATAGTCGAGAAGGATCCTACATTGCTATAGCCCAGATCGAATGCCACTTCCGTGATCGACTTACCCGCTGAGATCCGGCTAATTGCATTGAGTAAACAGGCTTGTTGTCGCCAGTCAGAGAACGACAAGCCTGTTTGCGCCCCAAAAAATCGGCTAAACGAGCGCTCACTTTTATGTAATTTTGCTGCCCAATCTTGGGGCAGTGAGGTTATTTGCGGTGATTTTAAAAACGCTTTGCATAAGGTCGCGAGGCTTTCATCACGAGGAATTGGTGCGAAAAATGGTAAGGGTTCCGCCCGAGCCACTTCATGGAGAATCAACTGCATCAGCACGCCATCGCGCCCAGTGAGATCATATTCCAGCGGAACATCAACCGCTTCAAGGAGCAATTGACGCAATAGCGGTGTGACGCGTAGGACTTCACACTTATTACTGTTACGGGGCGCGGCAGCAGGCTCGATATATAAACTGCGGGTGCTGACATTTAGCATACGCGTTTCATGAGCGGTATTTTGAGGGATCCACACGCCGCTATCGGGAGGGATCACCCATTCACCATCTTCAGTGCTCACCTCAATTAACCCAGTGGCACCATATAGAAACTGTGCGCGTCGATGCTTGTGGGAATCCAATAGCACATTGGGTAGGTAGTCGGTACCGAGTGCTAAAACATCGCGCGCAACGTGATCAATAGTATTAAGTGGAATATTTCTCATTAGTTGTGTTCTTGTCGAAATCGTGATGGCTGAAATTCACATATTCATCATTATTTTTCGAATATAGGCAATTTTTATTGGCATGACCACATGTTTTACGTGGTTGGCTGAAATTCCAATGCCTTTGGCGGCTTTTCAAAAGTTGGCTCAGCAGGAAATGTTTACCCTAACTCGGCTCGGTACCTAATTGATGCTCATTGTATGGTTTACGAGGCTACCTTGATCATTGATATACACCGCAATAAGTTTACCATTTTGCCGATGACTCCCTTCTAGCTTTTCGGTTGAATACGGTGGGATCATAACGCTTTTCGCGATGGGGGTATTTTGGCTATTTTCATAATAGAGCTGTGAAATATTCAAAAAATAAGGGGTAGGATTTTTAATTGAAAGCTGATTCTCGGAATGTGAGGCACTCACGTTATTGATAAATGACTCTACGCCACTGGCAAGCGCTGCGGGTCGATAAAAAACTTTGATACGAATTTGTAGCGCTAACTGAATAATATTCATGCCTTCTTTGTTTTGAGGTTTTGGCGAGATATCAAGTACATTCAGGTAAAAAACAGATTCTCTATCTTGCGGTAAATCCCCACCAATAAATCGAATCCGTAATTGCGCGCCATCATGAGCGGCGATTTTGGTCACAGGCGGCGTCACAATAAACGGCGCCTCTGTTGTTTCAGGGGTAGAATGGATATTGCCCTCATCAACCCAACTCTGTACTAAGCTTGCTTGTTCACTGTCATTAATGGTTTGAATATTGGCTGATTTTTGGTCGCTTAAGTAAATCAAACGCGTTTTTTTGAGTATTAAGCTCGCGTGCGTCTGTGAGCTGAGAAGGAGCAACATTAAACTGTAAATAATCCCTTGAATATGCCGCATTTTTTCATCCTTCTAATTATAAGACATGACCACCGTTGCGGTGCTGGATACAGGGCCTTGCGTCACGATGGCAGGGGTATAAGGGTAATAATAAGCCCCCATATTGAGGGTAAATGATGGGGAAATCGGACTCCCTTTTGCGACACTGAAAATAGAGGTTGCGGTATTTTGTGCTGCCACACTATCTGAAAGAGTGATAGGCGTGGTGGGATTGCTTGCGGTCACTAACCGAAAACCTACACCGGCAGCACCTTGGCTGGCGGTGTTATTCATGGTGGTTTTATCTGTGGTAAGTAAGCTGCTGCTGGATAAGAAAATATTGATATCCCTTGATGCATTACCTCCTGCCAGAAAATCTTGACAGGTAAAATTGAGATTAAAGGGCGTATAACCTGCGCGTGTTGCTGATTTGACGGTACTGATACTGACGGGGGGCAGAGTCACCACTAACCCTTGGTTAGCAAAGTTACACGTGGTGGTGATTGGGTTATAGGTGACTTGAACGGGTTGTAAGTAAATATCATCAGGTTGAGTGGTCCAATTGAGTCCAAGCAAAAACGCGAGGAGTCTGGTCACCACATCAATAAGCCATTGTACAAGACCTAAAGTGGATGCATCCGAAGCAAAAACAACGGGGTTAATGGTTATACTGCTTCCTGCAATTTCAACATAATTTGAGCTCGGTTTGACGGTCACAAGGGTAAATTGTATGGTGAAATTTACATTGAGTTCATTGGCATTGTGAGAACCGGCAGATAGGTTTGACACATTGTTTTTTTCTAATTTGGTGACGGTCACTTCTACTAATTGTTTACCTCCATTAAATCCCACCGTTGCTTTGCGACCTTGAAATGGTGAGGCAATACCAACGACATTAGGGAGTAGTCCATTATTGGTACAAGTAAATGTCCCGGAAAATATGGTTCGAGAGTCTTTGGCCACGACAGTCGATGAGTTGCTTAAATCGTTTGATATATCAAACGTAATCGGGGACGCCGTGACTGTTGTCGCTTGTCGACAGTTCGCAGAGGCATACTGGCTGACGGCAAGTAAACTGGAAAATAATAATGCCAATGTGGTTTTTTTCATTGGATGTTCCTTTATTGACAGCGGTTTTTACCTTTATCCATCGTGTTAATTGGTTGATGAATGACGCACTCTTTTTCCCCTTTCAGCTTGACGTGTAAGGCTGAAGGTAGTTGATCACTCTTGAGGTACAACACGCCAGATTGCCCTACATATCCAATACTTTGCTGTTGTGGATCCACAACTTCTGTACCGAATGGCAGGCTATGACCATCCGTTTTTTCACCACGTAAAATAAAGGTTTGTCGAGTGTCTGTTTCTAACTTGATATAGTTCACTGCGCCTTGATACGGGCTGATGTTCGCCATATTTCCGAGCACTTCAGCGCCAGCCGTGTTTTCGGTATCAGAAAGGGTATATGAGTTAGCGCGATAAGGGGTGCTGTTGGTCACGAGCACCACACCGCGCTGATTGGTTAGCGTGGTTTTATTGTCATTAACCATCATATTATCGGCCATTGGGGCATCAATGATGGTATAGGTATCCCCGGTATCACCCGATAAGGCGATATGGTTAGGGATAGCAACCAAGGTACCTCGGGCACCTAACCCTGCCTGACGATAATCATTCGCTTCGGTGTAAGAACCGGATAATGTGGTGTAAGGGTGTTTATAGGTAATATTTCCACCGAGGACATTGTTACCCCCAGACTGATTCGTGCCTGTCACGGTGTAATTAATTTGGTTATCTTTCCCCGCGATGCCACTGACACTCATGGCAGTTTGTTCATAGTGAGAATCAGTAAAATAGCTGCCTAAGCTCACGTTAGCGCGTTTTTCGAATAGGCTAATGGGAACGCTGATATTCATATAAACGCGGGTTTCTTCTTTATTATCATAATTACGCACCCGTGATACAGATACGTTGTAGGAAATGTCGTTGTAGTTGTTGGCATAACCAACTTGATATTCTCGGCTACTGCCGTGAGTATTCCAGTAATCACGATGGGTTCCAGAAACAAAAACAGAGCCATAATTGTCGCCAAGTTGCTGATTCAAGTTAACGGTGAAGGTATTTTTCGCCCGTGAGCCTCGTAAGGCATCGAAGTTACTTAGCGAGAGATCGGAATTGTTATTATTATTGCCAATTTGGTTGGCATTTTCGTCTTGATATCGCTGCCAGGCTTTATAGTTATCATGAGAATAAATTGAATCGACAAAGCTATAGTAGCCGCTAGTGGAATAGCGGTATGTGGCGAGCGTTAAACTGGTCGAAGTGGCATCAATAAATTTACTGTAGGTTAAACGATAGCTTTGACCACTCTTATCTCCACTATCCAATTTAGTTTTGGCATGAGTGACGTCTGCGGAGATAGCACCAAAGCGAAAGTTCCAACCACTTCCAATGACGGCGGAATAATATTTCTCACTGAGTAGAGCGCCGGAATAGAGTGTCACTAAGTTATTCAAGCCGTAATGATATTCACCTTGAATAAATTTAGGTTGGTATGAGGTATTGTCGATTTTTGCTTGCCCAGCAAGAACGTTATAGTTGGAAACACCTTCTTTAAGCATGTCGGGTACGGCGGAGTAGGGAACAGAGAATGATTCTTTTCGACCATCCGCTTCTTGTATTACCACCAATAAATCACCGCTTCCCGCGCTAGGCTGAATATCGTTAAATGCGAATTCACCTGGCGGCACGTTTTCTTGATAGACCAAATACCCATTTTGATAAACGCTGACTAAGGCGTTGGTTTGTGCGACGCCCCGAATAATCGGCACAAAGTTTTGGCTTGAGTTTGGCAACATACCCACTTCCGTTGCGAGCATTATTCCTCGCATACGGATGCTATTAAATAGCGCCGTTGGTGTATAAAAATCGCCAGCCTTCAGCCCTGAGTTAATCTGGCTGATTGGGCGGTATACATAGCGGGTGTTATTGCGCCATTTTTGCGAGCCATGGGATGAATAGCGATAACTGGATTCATCACGAAATTGCCATGCACCTAAATTGACACCCGAGTTGAGGGTGGCATAGAAATTCTCATTATTTCTCTTTTCGTGTTTCTTCTCTTTATAAGTGTAATAGTTTGTATTATAAGCAAAAATAATGGCTGGCACGCCATGTTGCCACAAGCTGGGATCGACATAACCAGATTCAGATTGTTTAATCGACACTTGTGGAACTGTAATGTTTAGTCGTAATTCGCTGATTTTAAATTGGTAATGTAAATTGGGTGCCAGTGAGCTGAGTTGAACATATGCGTTATCTTCAGTCTGATCTGTTTGGTTAGGTGTGGTTTTTAAACCGAGCTTAGGGACATCACTTTGCGCAATGCTGATTTGCTTACCATTATCTTCAACATTGATGTCAAACTGTCCTTTCCAAACCTGATTAACATAGATGTCCGCAAGTTGTTTGCCCGCTGGAATTTGTCCATCCGAATAGAAACGAGAAATATCTCCTTTTGCAGATTCACCCACCAAAAGGGAGGTATCGAATTCATCTGCAAATGCATTTTTTAGATAAGTCTGTAGCCCTATTAAAATAAGGATGTAGAGATAATTTTCTTTTTTCATGATGGTTTCTTCTGTTAAAGCTGAAGGTTTTTAGATTTGAAAACACCATAGTCATCAACATAAGTCAGAATAAGATTGTTACCTTTTAACTGCTTTTTTAACGGCAGTGTTTTGGATGTGTGGGGTGGAACCATCTCTGAATCAACAAGCGTTGTTTTTTTATCTTCAGGCGTTGTAATAGCAGCAATTGTAAAGTGGTATTGGGAATTATTATTCACGACAATACCGTTATTATTTAGCTGGTAATTAATATTGTCCGTGATATTTTCAGGTGATTCAGTTAATCCCTTAGGTCGATAAAATAATTTTATTCTTGAACGCGCCGCTAATTGAATGACATTTTTCCCTTTCATTGAATCTGGCGCTTTAGGAATATCTAGGACATTTAAATAAAAAATACTTTCAACATTATCTGGAAGTTTTCTATCTGTTTTTTTAATTTTTAATTGTTGACCTTGCAAACCCTCTATTTTGATAATAGGAGGATAAAGATAAAACGGTGCATCTGAATTTTCAGGTGTTGAGTTTATATTGCCATCATCAATCCAAGATTGAACTAATGACGGTGTTTTACTGTTATTAGTTAATTGCACGGACATGCTTTGTGCATCTTCAGGATATATAATTCTTGTTCCTGTAATAATAACGTTTGAAAATGTTTCTTTAGAAAATAATAAAAGAAGTAAGAATAATAATTTTATTTTCATAATAAATTCTCACTAAAAGCTAGGTTCAGAGGAACCTAGCTTGAGTTTATTGTTATAGATATGAAACGGTATAAACAACGTTTGATTGCAGCGCACCGACAGATGCGGCAGTCGCATTTGTTTTGTAGTAGCTAGCAATTAAGTTCAATGTTGCACCCGCAGCTGAAGTGGTATTGGCTGCGGTTAACTGAGTATCAAAGGTCGTATTTAATGGAATAGCAACGGTTGGTGATCCAGTCTGTGACAAGCTAAAGCCCACGTTACGAGCAACGGCCGGATCATTTTCGTTCACTGTTGTATTCATTAAATACAGGCCTGAAGGCGAAATATTACTTGAAGAGAAGTGAAGTTTTAATGTCCCTGCTGGCGTACCTCCACCAACAATTGCACAGTTTGAAAAGGTAAGCCCAAAGGCTTTTTGGTTTTTTGTAATAACTGTACTTGCCGTTGTTCCTGCATCAGAAGATATAATCGGATCTAAAGCAATCGACATATCAGCGCTGTTATTACCATTAATCGTACAGGTAGTATCACTAATTGCACCGGAGAAAGAAATAATACCTCCAGGGCTATTTGTGGCAGCAATTACTGAGCCAGATAACACGGATAAGGACAGTATTGATAGAGAAAGTATATGTCTAGGCATAATTAACCCCATCGAGGTTCTCGATTAATTAAATAAGTGATTTGTTTCGCTAGCTGGATTTGCTAGCTTTTTAAGCTTAGCTAATGAATTAGGAACTTCAAGAACTGTAAAGTCGAATTTTTAGGTTTATAAAACCAATGATTTTGAATTTTTAGAGTGAAAATTCAAAATGTAACTGTTATTTTGTATGTCATGCTGGTTTTTTATGGGAAAGTAGTGAATATACGGATTTAAGTATAAATAATATAAGGCCGTTTTTTTATTTTTGGGTTTTTATTTAAATTGCCATGGCTATCTCTATTTTTTTAATTAAAAAACAAATAAAACGAGTGTCAGTTTAAAGGGTTATATTTTTTTAATTAATTAAAAATTAATTAGATAATTAATCTTATTAACTATATGGTTAATTAAATTGGTTTAGGCTCTTACTGAATAATAGTAGAGTCAATAACTTCAAAAAATTCGATTAAAAAAATGAATAATGGTCGCTATTTTTGAATAAGATAGAGTGTAGTAAAAGTAACTGAAATTACCTTGATATAGATGAAGAAAATGTAAATTAAAACAATTCGCATTTTGCATTTTTGAACCATAATGATAAGTAACATAACGTAAAAATGGGGTGCAAAATGGTCGGACTATTCAATCGTTGTTTGTCACATGAAGACGCAGGAAAATTGCTGTTGCGCTTAGCGGTGGGGGGATTAATGCTATTTCATGGAATGAGCAAGTTGCTAACAGGTGCGAGTGGCATCAAAGGATTGCTGGCGTCTTATGGCTTACCTGAATTTATTGCCTATGGCACGATTTTAGGGGAAGTGGTTGCTCCTATCTTCATTGTGTTGGGTATTTTGACTCGCCCTTCAGCGCTTTTAGTTGCTTTTACCATGGTTGTCGCGTGGTTAATGGTAGGGCTAGACAAAACCTTTTTATTGGATAAAACAGGGGCATGGGCGATTGAGAGTATCGTTTATTTCTTTGTGAGTGCGCTGGCGATTGCTTTGTTGGGTGCCGGGAAATATTCCGTGGTGAAAAGCGAAAATTGGCGATAAATAGTGTGGAATAGTGAAAAGGGCATCGAAATCGATGCCCTTTTGTGTTTAATTAACTAAAATCTAGTCTCCATAAGGGGCTTTAAGATTTATTTAAGGTTGAAGGTCGTCAACGCAAATGACTCCTCTTTCATCATTTGCTTTCATAAGCTCATAGTTATATGGATTCAATGCATGAGTTAGCTTTGTTGAGGTTTGCATATCAGCAAGCAAGAGAATCGGTTGTGTGTTAGGGACAAGTTGCTTTAGAAAATGCTGGTTGTCCCATTCATGGAAAACTCGTTCCCCAGCTTTACGTTGCATTACCCATGTTGCTCCGCTTGTTACAAGATCATCGCGCAGAATTACACGGCTAGGAGCTTGGCAAACATTTATTGCTTTTTGCACCGAAAAGTCCCCCTTATACTCATACCATTTTTTCAACGTAAAACGATACGCTACAGTGCGTTTATAATTGGTGTGTGCTTTAGGCTTCCCTGTAAAGATAGGGATCATTGCATTTATACCCTTTATAGGCGTTGGTTTGCGTAATAGGGTGACAATCCCTTCTTTATCAATAGATAACCAATCAATGTCAACACTCCAGTCATAATCAGTTTGTTTACCAATTGGAGCAATAATTTGAAATTGAGCCCCAGCAAATCCAGTGTGAGGGAATTCATCATTCTCAGAGAAGATATGTTCTCTTCCAAGCGCTTTAATTTTTAATTTACCGTAGGTCACCACGATGATCTCCGGTGTTGACCCTGAGTAATCAATGGAAGCTTTATCAAGATAAATTGTCGATTCACCCACCACAGGATTATTAAAGTTAGCGGTATATACGCCATCAGTGGTTTCAATCATGATACGGTCAATCTTTCCAGCAGTAGCTTGTATATGGGGTTTTTTTCCTTTAATTGCGACGCCATTTGCATCTTTTAACTCTAATGTCACGATGGCATTGGTACTACTGTTTTCATCAAGGTCATCTCTATTTACAGATAATTGACTCTTACCAGTGGCAAATACAGGTGTGCCCGCTTGTACTGTTAGGTTAATTGGGGCACTGATTTGGGTACCCACATTTGCAGTAATGACATAATTTCCACTAATAGAGAGGATCATTTCTCCTTTATATTCACCATTTTGCTCTTTCCATGTTGGCTGGTTTACGGCTCCATTTGCATTGTTTAAATGGATATCAGCCGGTTTTATCATGACGTTGTTTCCATAGATATCTTTCGTGCTTAATGTGAACATGACGTTTTCACCAAGCGTAATGTTGTTGTTATCTATGGCTAACTCAAGGCTATTGACATGTTGTATTTCCGTAAAGGGTTGAACGGTAATTTTTAGGATGTTATCGAGATTATTCACCTTAGCCGTTAACGTGTGCTCTGCGACTTTCTGCAAGTTTACAGAAGCCGTATATATACCCGATTGCTTGCCATCTTCAGCCCAATTCGGTGATGTTAAGTTTTCAGGTGTATAGCTATTCGATAATAAAATATCTTTACTCCGTACGTTATTCACTCCGTTTCCATATTGATCTTTCAACGTTAAGGTGAGCACCGTTGATGTATTTGGTAAGACCTGAGTAACGGTTGCGGCAAGTTGTATTGAAGCTACTTTATCTTTACCACTTGGTGAATTAACGTGAATAGAGTTCGTCTCCGTGAATTTATTCACTGTTACCATCAGTGGGGTATCACCGGCTTGGTTTAAAGCAAACTCTGTATGATAAGATCCATCTTGGTTGTCTACCCAGGTTGTGGTCTGAAGGGTTGACCCAATAAGGAGTTCAATATGCTGAGCTTCAACGCCAACCACACCATTATTGAATTTATCCATTAAGGTTAGTGTGAGTTTGGTTTTTTCTGCTACCTCAATTTTTGCTGGGGCTTGTAGGGCAATGGCTGCAACATTGCTATACCCTTTCAGTGGTTGTACATGGATTTGAAGCATTTTTGTTTGCCCATTGACGCTGGCAATCAAAGTGTGTGACTTCACTTTATCAAACTGCACATCTGTGATGTACGTGCCTAATGTTAAAGGTGATTTTACCCATTTTACTGAGGTTTTGATTTTTGAGTCGGTATTGGTTAAGTCAATATCTGAAGCTAAAACATCATCGACTTCGTTACCAAAGCGATCCTGAACTTTTAATGTAAGCTCTGTTTTCTCACCAACGGAAATTGTATTTTTTCCAGTTGTTATTATAACTTGGCTGACATTGGCCGCGCCTTTGAGTGCATTGACAGTAATATCTGCGGTTGAAGTGCGTTGTTTATTAATCACTGCGCTTAACTTATGTTTTCCAACGAGCGTTAACGGAAGTGATGCTTTATAAATACCTGCGGAATCCATACGCCACGCTAATCGACTGTTATCGATAGTTTCAGCTGTATAGCTATTTTCCAGCATAATATCCGAACCATTGACACCAATAATGAGATTATCGTATTGGTCTTTCAGCTCTAGCGTTAACTCCACATTGCTACCTGCATCCAAATTCACAATACTGGAGGCTAACTTGGCTTTTGCCACTTTAGTACTTCCAACAGGTGCAGTGACTTCAATAGTTTCAATTCGGCTATTTTGCTGATTAACCGTTGCTCGAAGTGGGTAAACACCGACCTGCTTGATTTGTACTTGGGTAGTGTAAATACCATCCATGGCAGATAACCATTTCTTATCAATTTTGGCGTTGTTCTGTGTAAGGTGAATATCTCGGTTTTGAATATTGGTGACACCATTGTCTACCGAATCTTTAAGTCGTAGGGTTAATTCAGTGGTATCTCCCGCTTCTATTGCCGCATCTTTAATCGTCAGCGCCGTTGTATTGACATTGCTAGCACCACTTAGAGCCTTAATTTCAAGCGTTACTTTATTACTGAGAATATTTTTGACGATCGCCTGCACATCTTGCGAGCCTAATCTATTCATCAGTAAGTCAATCGAATAGCTGCCATCGCTGTGATCCTGCCATTGAGATATCTCACTTAAATTTGTTAATAGCTTTAAATGAGAATTCGCTCCGGTTAAAGGATTATTAAATTTATCCATTAAGTTAAGTGTAACGGTGATTTTATCACCAGAACCAACCGTTTTTTTACTGCTGCTAAGCATTACTGTATCAAGTGCACCACGTTGCCCCGTCCTATCAACGGTGCTTAATGGGATTGGCATTGGGTTATTGATAGTCCAATTTACGCTTGCTAGCTGACCATTAACGGTCACTTTAACGGCATGTTGACCTTTTTGCTGTGCAGGAAGTTCTCCAGAGTATTGACCTGTATCGCCTAATTCAGTCAGTTGAATCGACTGAATAACGCCATCAATTTCAAGGGTCATATCACGGTTGAGAACGTTGTTAACAGGGTTTCCATATTTATCTTTCATTATCAAGGTAATGGAGGAGGTATGACCGGCATCAACGGTGGTTATTGGGGATATCTCCAATGTCGCAACTGAAGATGCACCTTGAGGAGGTGTGACCTGAAGAGTGGCATTGTGTGAGATATTATTGACTTTCACTGTGACAGTTTGCTTTCCAACGCTATTTAATGAGATCTGTGCGGTATAAATTCCTAAGTTGTTCATCTCAAGCCAAGTCGTTGGAAGGGGCGTGCCAGCGCTATTTTCTAAGGAAATATCAGCACTGTTGACTTGAGAAACTGGATTGCTGTGTTGGTCGTTGAGTTTCAATATCAGCGTAGCGGGAGTACCTGCAACGATATTTGCGGTGCTAGTTGATAGCTGAACATCACTGACTTGCTTCTGACCAACGGAAGAAATGGCATGAATTAGCACATTATCTTGCTTGCTATTAACAGTGGCTTTCAATGAATGAATGCCACCTTTAGTCACAGTTGTTTCCGCTGTATAGACACCTTTTTGCTGATGGTGCCATTGCAACCCTTTTAGCGCACTGCGCGTATTATCATCATTGATATTTATACTATTATCCAGTACATCGGTTACGCCATTATTAAACTGATCAAGCAGCGTGAGTTTGAGTTGAATTTTTTCACCAACGACAAATTGTTTCGGTGTAGCATCAAGGTTAACGTGATGAACGTGAATAGCTCCTTTTAACGCGATAACATCGATATCAATAGAGGGGCTATTGGTGAAACCGACTGTACTAACAAGCTTATGATTTCCTAATTGTTTGAATGAGATTTCGGTGGTGTATACGCCATTACCTTGCTCTTTCCATTGAATATTGGATAGCGTCAGTTTGTTATCTTCTAATTTGATGTCACTAGAAGGAATTTTCTCAACATTATTATTGTGTTTATCACGCAAAGTGAGAGTGAGTGTTGTGCTCTGCCCCGCAGAAATCTGTAGGTGCTGGGCGTGTAACTCAACGGCGTTCACTGATGTTTTAGTTTGTTGAGTTTCAACCGTAATCGAAATAGGTTGGCTAGCGATAGTGTTTATGGTCGCAGTCAAGCTATCACTGCCCAGCTTAGTCAAGGGGAGTGAAGTTGTATAAGTACCATCGTGATGATCTTTCCAGACGAAGGAGCCAGTTTGACCATGGGTTAACGCGATTGCCGAAGCGAGACCCGTTAACGGATTTTTAAAGGCATCTTTCGCCGTCACGGTTAAATCAAGGGTATCACCGGATTGTAATCCCGTGAGGGCGGCACTGCTTAAAGCTACAGTCTCTAGGACACCTTGCTCACCCATGTTCCCCTGTACCTTGGAGGGGATTGGTGTTGGAGCTTGTACAGTTAAAGTCTCTTTGTTGGAATCCTTACCGTTGATGATCACCTGAATGTCTTGTTTGCCACTGTGCTGCGCTGGCAGGGGCACGGTGTAGCTACCATCTGGATTTTGCGTCGCTGGGAGCGTGTGGGTGGTGCCAGCAATGGTCACCTCTAGTTGCTGAATATCGTTGACCGGGTTGCCGTTACTATCGGTTAAGGTCACGGTCAGCGTTGGTGTTTCACCGGCTTGCGGGGCTTTATTGGTCGGGGTGATCGCCACATTTTGCACACCGGTGTGACCGGTGCGGTTAGTGACGTTGACCTTGAGGGTATTGCTGTCCACCTTATGGGCGGTCGCCGTCAGGCTATCTTTGCCCAGCTTGCTTAAGGTCAGTGAAGCCGTATAGGTACCATCTTGGTTATCTGTCCAAGTGATGGAGCCAGTTTGACCATGGGTTAACGCGATTGCCGAAGCGAGACCCGTTAACGGATTTTTAAAAGCATCTTTCGCCGTCACGGTTAAATCAAGGGCATCACCGGATTGTAGTCCCGTGAGGGCGGCGCTGCTTAAGGTAACGGTCTCTAGGACACCTTGCTCACCCCTGTTCCCTTGTACCTTGGAGGGGATTGGTGTTGGGGCTTGTACAGTTAAAGTCTCTTTGTTGGAATCCTTACCGTTGACGGTCACCTGAATGTCTTGTTTACCGCTGTGCTGCGCCGGCAGGGTGATTGTGTAGCTGCCATCCGGATTCTGAGTTGCTGGAAGCGTATGCGGTGTTCCTGCAATGATCACTTCAAGTTGCTTCACGTCGTTGACTGGGTTGCCGTGGCTATCAGTTAATACCACGCTGATCGACGGTGTCTCACCGGCTTGCGGGGTGTTGTTGATCGGGGGGAGCACCACATCTTGAATTTTTGAAATATCAACATTATGGCTGACCGTCAAAACAGTTTTGGGGCTGAATATACCATTCACATGGGCTGTGATATCAATATCCCCAGTTTTGGTTAATGGTAAATTGACAATATAGTCATATTTTCCATCTTGGCGCCAAGCAATATCGTTTCCTTTTAAATCACCAAGATGAATATTACTAGGGTCGATATTTTCAATCTCATTGCCAAAACTATCTTTCAGCGTGACCATCACAAGTGGATTGTCACCAGATTTAAAATCTGTACGGTTAGGATTGATATCGATTTCAATATCAGCGATGACGCCTAATGTTCCTAGTGGACCGCTGCCGTCAGCGGCGACAGATGCGACGGCATTTGTTCCACGCGTATTAAACTTTTGTTCTTGTGAAACTGTTTTGCCCATAACAACTTGGATGGTATGCGTACCAGATTGTTGCCCGGAAATTTTAGCGGCATAGATGCCTTTGTCGATATCAGTATCCCAAATTGCTGTTGACTCCGTTTTCTTGTCAATGATGGTCGTAATGTCATTTTGGGCATCAATAATTGGGTTGCCGTGACTATCCAGTAATTGAAATGATACTTGGCTTTCTCTGCCTGCATACACTTCAGGGACATCTAGGATAGTCACTTGATGTAATTTACCGCTAAGGAATTGAACAGATTTGGTTTCACTCTGGCCATTGATGGAGATGGTCACTTCGCTTGAACCCGCTTTTAAACTAGTGAGTGTAACTTCAACAATGCCATTTTCATTGGTTGTTGCTTTATCGACGATCTTTGCATGCGTTGCCGAAAAAGTGACTTCCTGATTGGCGAGCGGATTTTTATTTTTATCAGTAATGTGAGCTTTTACTGAATTTGTTGAAATACCATCGGCAAGAACACCGGATCGGGTGATTGTAAAGCTGTGGATACTGGCTTGAGCCGAGTCTGGCTTGAAAACGACTTGGGCTTTCGCCGGTTGATGATTACCTGTGTAAGCGCTAATTTCGTATGATCCTGCAATTTCTGAGGTAAATTGTACCAGTGCTTCGCCTTTATCATTGGTTGTTGTTATGTACTCCCAGGGGTTAGCGACTTTCATTGTTTGCATTTTTTTACGTAGGCTATTTTGAACGCTGGAGTTAGTGGTCGTTTTTGTTTTCCGGGAGGCGAGTGTGAGCGCATTTGGTAAAACAAAGACCACTTTTGTGTTAGGGATTGCATGACCAAGAGAGTCTCTGGCAATAGCAGTAAGACCATTAATATCATTTCCATTCGCTAAGCCTTTCCCATGAAATTTCATATCACGAGGACTGATACTGATTGAGCCAGAGTGGGTAATTTCAATTAATGTTTCAGCGACAGGCGAGGCATTACCTTTAATATCATAGGCAATTGCACGTAAACGGTAGCGATTTATCCTTTGTACATCTTTTGCTGCATTGGATGTTTGATAAGATGGCAAAGTTAAGGTTGCCATTTGATCATCCGAACTAATAGAACCGCCTACAGCCAAAAATTCAGGTGCTTGCCACTCAATATGTTTGAGGGGGTATTTACTTGTGAAAGATTTGACTAGCGGCACGGACTGACCTGTTACCCCTTGAATTTTACTCGGTAATGACAGGTGTAGTACGGTTTTCTTTTGGTAGTTGAGAATAATATTATTATTACGCTCTACAAAATCATAACGATTGCCGGAAAGACGACGGGTCTCGGCAACCTTGGTTGGATCTAAATGGTGAGCTAAGTTTTTACCGAAGGTCCACGTAAATTGAAGTTTGGCTTGGGTCTCTACTTGTTTTTCACTACCAAGCTTATGACTGGCATTTAATGTGAATAATGGGAATGGCGTCCAGTTAGCACCGATGGTTGCGGCATTTGGGTTTTTTTGACGTTTTGTTTTTCCAAATAATGCAACGCTATCGCCATAATATTGCTCATATCTTAGGTTTCCACCTAGGTGTGGGTAATTTGGCAGCCAACCTTCTACTTGTATATCCCAGCCATGAGCGGGTTTAGCATTAAAATCGTGATTTAATTCTGAGGCACTTTTCCATGATGTTAAACCGAAATAACTATTGGCATTTAATTTTAAATAGTCTTGCCAGTATTCCACTCCTAATCCTACGCGAGTATGGGCGTGAGACAAATCGTGATCGATAAACGCGTTCATACCGATAGTGCTTTTTTCATGAAAATAACGTAAGCCAATTCCATTATTGGTATGAAAACGCTCATCATAGCGATGAAGAGTGTGCTGGGTGAATAGCAGGATATCTTCTTGGTCATACCAAGGGATCAACCAGTCAAACTGTGAATTTTTGATGGAGAATTTTTTATCAAAATCGATATTGAGTTTGACATTGCCTGCTTTGGATAACCAATATTCAATCTCTTTTGTCGCTTCACTGGAAACTTTATTTCGAGCGTAGTCTTGCGCTATCTGAGACAGATCCTTCATCGTTTTCTTTTGTGAAAGGAAGGTTCCAACTGTTTTAGTGTATTCAGCGGCTAAGTGTTCGGTATTATTTTCATCGATGATTTGGTCGCTACCTAATGATGGTAACTCTTTGTTATCCAACATTTTTGCATAAGCTGGGATAACAGGCATAATGACAGATGACCAAATAGCCGTAAATATAACAAAACCGTTAGCCAATTTTTGCTTAACGGTCGAAACAGAGGAGCTCATTCAATTTATTCCTAGTGGCGAAAATTTACGCGGCTATTCTGAGGTGGGTATTCGATATAGGCTTGTGAATTGATTTGACTTAAAAAGAAATTGAATTTGTTCGGTGGAAAAACAATGAATTCCATAAATTTTCTAAACGTGGTCACGACGAAAATGATAACAGTAAAAAGATGCTGAGAAAGACAGCTCTAGCCACGTTGGAAAAGTTTGGAATTGTATTTTAATAAAACAAAAACAAAGAGATAGATAGAGGAACGATGGAACTGACTTTCTTGGGTACTAGCGCAGGTGTGCCAACAAAAGAGCGCAATGTCACCAGCATAATATTAAATTTAGTCGGTATTCGTAAAGGTTACTGGCTGTTTGACTGTGGCGAAGGAACACAACATCGAATCTTAAATAGCCCCTTTAAAACCCCAAAAATCGAGAAGATTTTTATTACACATTTACACGGCGATCATATTTTTGGCTTACCTGGATTACTCTGTAGCCGGTCGATGGGAGGAGCCACAGACCCATTAACGCTATATGGACCAAAAGGCCTGAAGCAGTATGTGGAAATCGTTTTATCAGTGAGCGACTCCTTCATGACTTATCCTCTTGAAATTGTAGAAATTGAAGCAGGTGAGTTATTTGATGATGGGGAGCTAGTTGTCACAGCGTATCGGTTGGATCACCGCGTAGAATGTTATGGCTATCGTATTGAAGAACATCCAAAACCGGGGACGCTAAATGTGCAAAAACTGGAGCAAGATGGGATCCCTCGCGGACCTTGGATGCAGGCGCTGAAGAAGGGCGAAGTTATTGAGCTAGAAGATGGCCGCAGCGTGAATGGGGCTGACTACCTTGGTGAGCCGGTTGCAGGGAAGGTGGTCGCGATTTTTGGGGATACCACCCCAACACCAGAAGCGTTGCTATTGGCTAAAAATGCTAATGTGATGGTGCATGAAACCACGCTAGAAGTGGCGCTGGAGGTGAAAGCCAATGAGCATGGGCACTCTTCAACTCGCCAAGCCGCGCAATTGGCTAAGCAAGCAAATGTGAAACGGTTTATCGCCACACACTTAAGCGGACGTTATGGGCCCGCTGATCTTCCTCGCTTACTGGCGGAATGCCAAGCAGAATTTCCAGAAACTCAGATAGCTGAAGATTACTTGACGGTGAAAATTGAGTGAGAAAACAAATCGACACGGGTTCAAACGTGTCGATTTTGTTTTGATGAAATACCTCAGCCTAATAAATAACTTTAACAAACCCATTACGGCAGTATGTTTCGTATTCATCACTGAGTTGCCGGTTCGTGACAATCACATCAAATTGAGATAACTCTCCCATATTCGCCGTCGCCACTTCATCAAACAGATTGTAAGGCGCTAATAAAATCTTACGAATAGATTTTTCCATGCCTTTCTTTTTCATCGGTAAATCATCGAGATTATAGCAAGTCACCCCATAGGCACTGTGAACGCCAGTTGCGGACATAAACGCTTTTTTGGGGTTGATGGAATCCAATAAAGAAGGCAATGTTGGGCTGTAAAAAGAGTCACTTTTGGGGCGATATTCCCCACCACAGAGCAGAGCGGTAGCATTCTTTTTCTGGCTTAAAGCAAGGAAAACGTTATGGGAGTAACAAATTCCAGTAAAGCTTATCTCTTCAGGGATCAAGGCGATCAAGGTGGCCATTTCAATGCCATTATCGAAAAAGATCACATCGTCTTCGCTGACCATACTGGCGGCTAGATTTGGAATATACAGATCTTCAGTTTGGTCTGGTGTGAAAATATCGGCATGAGGCTCATGAGGAGTTAAAGCGGCAGGTTGAGTGACAGAAACAATATAGCCACCAAGCAGTGACATTGGAATGGGACCTTCAGTATCGGCATTGAGATCTCGACGAATAGTCATTTCAGAAACTTCGAGTATTCTCGCTGCCTCTTTAAGGTGAATGCGTCCTGAACGTTTAATACATTCACTTAATCGGCGAAGGCGTTCTTTTTGTTTAGTTTCTATCACCCTGCAATCCTTTTTATGATGGCGCGGACGAACCGCGCCCCGTTGTTTAGTAGTCACTTGGAGTGGTATTTTCTCCAGTCACAATAGCGACACTCGCGCTTGCACCAACGCGGTTAGCACCAGCTTCAATCATCTTAATTGCGGTTTCACGCGTACGTACACCACCGGATGCTTTGACGCCAATTTCATTGCCAACCACTTTACGCATTAAAGCGACGTGATGCTCAGTGGCACCCATTGTACTGAATCCTGTTGAAGTTTTCACAAATCCAACGTTAATTGTGCGGCAAATTTCACAAACCTGTGTGATTTCTTCATCAGTTAACAGGCAAGTTTCGAGGATCACTTTCAGTGTTGCCTTACCACAAGCCGCAAAAACGGCTTCAATATCTTGACGAACAAAGTCTAAATCACCACTTTTTAGCATACCAACGTTGATGACCATATCCACTTCATCGGCACCACGGCGAACAGCTTCAGCGGCTTCAAATGCTTTAGCTTCTGTTAAACATGCACCTAATGGGAAGCCTACGACACAGCACACCATCACATCGCTATCTTTTAAACATTCACTTGCTAAAGGTACATAGCCGGTGTTAACACACACAGAGGCAAAATGATATTGTGCGGCTTCTGCACATAACGTTTTGATATCATTAACCGTTGCGTTAGCAGCCAATAAAGTATGATCGATATATTTCGCTAAATCTTGCATTTTAAACCTTCCTATATGACGTTTTCAGAATAGATGTGGAATAGGTAACAAAGAATGAGGAAATGTGGCAGATATAACACTTGATCATTCGTTATTCGAGATCCTAATCACAAATGATATTTTTGCAACATGATAATGTTAGGATTATATCATTATGTGATTTATTTAACACGAGGGACATCATGGATATAGCAGTTATCGGTTCAAACATGGTCGATTTGATCACCTACATTGATCAAATGCCAAAAGAAGGGGAAACCCTCGAAGCCCCAGCCTTCAAAATCGGTTGTGGCGGTAAAGGGGCAAACCAAGCTGTTGCCGCAGCAAAGTTAAACTCTAAAGTGATTATGCTAACTAAAGTTGGAGACGATATTTTTGCGGATAACACCATCCGTAATCTTGAGTCTTATGGCATCAATACTCGCTATGTAGAAAAAGTACCATGCACCTCAAGCGGTGTCGCACCGATTTTTGTTAACCAAAATTCGTCTAACAGTATTTTGATTGTTAAAGGGGCGAATAAGTTTTTATCCCCAGAAGATATCGACCGCGCCGCGGAAGATCTGAAAAAGTGCAAACTGATCGTATTGCAGCTGGAAGTGCAGCTGGAAACGGTTTACCACGCGATTGCCTTCGGTAATAAGCACAACATTCCTGTGTTACTTAACCCAGCACCCGCACAACGCGCACTGGATTTAGATTACGCATGTCGTTGTGATTTCTTTGTACCGAATGAAACCGAGTTAGAAATTCTGACCAACATGCCTGTGGATACCATGGATAACGTGCGTCGTGCCGCACAATCCCTGTTAGACAAAGGTCTGAAAAACCTGATTGTCACTTTAGGCGACAAAGGTGCGCTATGGATGACTCGCGACAGTGAGTTATTTATTCCGGCTATCAAAGTCAATGCAATTGACACTAGTGGTGCTGGCGATGCGTTTATCGGTTGTTTCTCTCATTACTATGTTCACACCGGAAACATCGAAGAAGCGATGAAAAAAGCGGTTCTATTTTCAGCCTTCAGCGTAACAGGAAAAGGCACGCAATCTTCTTATCCAAGTATCGAGCAGTTCAGTGAGTTTGTGCAGTTGAATAATTAGTTCTAACCATCTTTCAAGCGCCAGAAGCATTACCTGTACCCACAATATTTGCTCTGAATTTGAATGATGTTGAGCATGACCGGTTGAAATGAAGGTTGCCATTAGAGCAAAAAGCCCGTTTAACCGGTTAAAAATATTATAAAAACGATTAAGGGTTACTATGAACATCAAGAACATCACTCAGTTACCTGATGGGTACCTGAATAAGACACCTATATTCCAATTTATCCTGCTTTCCTGCTTATTTCCGCTTTGGGGATGCGCAGCAGCATTGAACGATATTTTAATCACACAGTTTAAAAGCGTCTTTGAACTCAGTAACTTTGCTTCTGCATTAGTGCAAAGCGCGTTCTATGGTGGTTACTTTTTGATTGCGATCCCTGCGTCATTAGTGATCAAAAAAACCAGTTATAAATACGCGATTATGATCGGATTGATCTTGTATATTGCGGGTTGTTCCATGTTTTTCCCAGCATCACACATGGCAACTTACACTATGTTCTTAGCGGCGATTTTTGCTATCGCGATTGGTTTAAGCTTCCTTGAAACCGCAGCCAATACTTACAGTTCCATGATCGGTCCAAAACAGTACGCGACACTGCGTCTGAATATCAGCCAAACCTTCTACCCAATTGGTGCCGCAGGTGGGATTTTACTGGGCAAATATTTAGTTTTCTCGGAAGGGGAAAGCCTACAAAGCCAAATGGCAGGAATGGATGCGACTCAAATCCATGAATTCCGTTTAGCCAT
This sequence comes from Providencia sp. PROV209, assembly GCF_028479485.1. NCBI lineage: Bacteria > Pseudomonadati > Pseudomonadota > Gammaproteobacteria > Enterobacterales > Morganellaceae > Providencia > Providencia sp. PROV209. The sequence continues at coordinate 77,078 of NZ_JAMPNR010000022.1, forward strand.
GCTGGAAAACACCCTTGAACCATACCGTTATATGATCATGGTATTGGTTGTGGTGATGATCCTGTTTTTACTGACGAAATTCCCGAAATGTAAAGTGGCAGAAACTGCGGAACATAAACGTCCTTCTGCACTGGATACCTTAAAATATTTAGCTAAAAACAGTCGCTTTAGAAAAGGGATCATCGCCCAGTTCCTATATGTGGGAATGCAAGTTGCTGTTTGGTCGTTCACCATCCGTTTAGCGCTAGAAATGGGGGATATCAACGAGCGAGATGCCTCTAACTTTATGGTGTACAGCTTCGCCTGTTTCTTTATTGGTAAATTTATTGCCAACATCTTAATGACTCGCTTTAACGCTGATAAAGTACTGATTATTTATTCGATTATTGGTGTGCTGTTCCTGGTGTATGTGGCCTTTATGCCGAGCTTCACTGCAGTGTATGCGGCGGTATTAGTGAGCATTCTGTTTGGACCATGCTGGGCAACTATCTATGCTGGTACGCTGGAAACGGTCGATAATGAACATACCGAAATGGCGGGTGCAGTGATTGTGATGGCGATTGTCGGCGCGGCAGTTGTACCTGCAATCCAAGGCTATGTCGCGGATATCACTCACTCTCTGCAACTCTCTTTCTTAGTCTCAATGCTGTGCTTCGTCTACGTGGGCATCTATTTCGTCGGCGAACGTCGCTTTAAAGCGAAACAACAAGCCAAATAATTCGCTATTGCTCAGGGTAGGCGTTGTGCCTACCCATCTTTACTTCAAACCGTGAGTATGACAATGAACACAATTATCCCGTTACATAAACGCTTATTTACGGAAAAACCGACCTTAGTTTTGAAAAATAGCCAGTTTTCCGTTTCCGCCTTTGTTTACCAATCTGGCGTGCAAGGGCTGCGGGTTGAAAACTCGCAGGGGCACTTAACCATTTTGCCATTTTTAGGGCAGATGATTTGGGATGCTGAATTTTGCGGGCAAAATCTGAAAATGGAAAATATGTTTTCAGAACCCAAGCCTGTTCCAACCGTAATTGAAACCTATGGCTGCTTCGCTTTCCATTCTGGATTAATCAGTAATGGTTGCCCATCGCCAGAAGATAATCACCCATTACACGGGGAAATGCCCTGCGCACCAATGGATAGCGCATGGCTTGAATTGACTGAAACCAGCCTTAAAGTGTGCGGTGAATATGAGTATGTGATGGGCTTTGGTCACCATTATCGTGCCGCGCCATCCGTACAATTAAATGCGGATAGTGCACTGTTTGATATTCACATGTCAGTGACTAACTTAGCGTCTGTACCAATGCCGCTTCAATATATGTGCCATATGAACTACGCCTATGTGGATGATGCCACCTTGACGCAAAATATTCCTGAGCAGGCAATTAAGTTGCGGGAGTCTATTCCGGGGCATGTACACCCAACTCAAAAATGGCTCGATTTTAACCAAGCGCTCAAGTCTGGAGAGGTGACGCTAAATCAATTAAATCAGCCGCAGATGTGTGACCCTGAGATTGTCTTCTTTATGGATAATTTGAGCCAATACACTGCCAGTCCTGAATTTAAAATGCGGTCACCAGCAGGCAATACCTTTGTAACTCGTTTTAAATCGAATGAGCTAAATTATGCGACACGCTGGATTTTATATAATGGTGATCAAAAAGTAGGGGCCTTTGTGTTACCTGCAACCTGCCGCCCTGAAGGGTTTATTGCCGCTAAAAATAACCAGACGCTGATTTGGTTAGAAGCCGGAGAAAACCGTCAATTTACGGTGACAACGGGTGTAGAGCAGTAACTTTTTTTACTAAGGCTGCCGTTGAGCAGCCTTTTATTCATATTGTTGACACTCTTCTTGTAAGTCATCAAGTAAGCTTTGTGCAGCAAATATAGGAGTGCTTTTCACATTCGGTAACATCATGATTGCCGTTTGAATATTGGCACTTGCCATATCTGGTAAGATTTCTGTCATCAAATGTTCTAGTGTCATCGGTAGCGGATAACATTCTGCCCATTCATCCGTCAAACACAGTTCTACGTACTCTTTCGCAGCCCATAGCGGTAAAAATAAGCGGTGGTCATCATTCTGCGCGGTTACTAATCCATCATGGTTAGTTAATGTCCAAACCTGTTCCCAATCAGCAACTTTGCCAACAAAATAGAGATATCGGCGATGAGGGGAGAGCAATAGAACATTGTTGATCTCTTGCTCTTTAGGCGAAAAATAGGCGCTATTCATTATTGGATTACCTAAAAAGTAATTGATAATTATTGAGATAACTAGGTGAATAATTGTTATCTTAGCAGTTATTCACTCACTATTTAGAGTGTTATATTTTACACAGCAAATTAGTTTTCAATGTCAGTTTAGGGCAATAAGACATGATAGAAGCACTACTCGAAAAATATGCCATTGGCATGACCATCATTGCCGTTTGTTTAGCCTTGTATTTGTTTTTCGAGGTTTTACATAAGCGACATAAACATAAGCGAAAAAGCATTTTGGTGCATGGCATTCAGACCATGGTTCTATGTGTAATGGTGCTAGTGGCAGCACAATCTATCGATATGGCAACCAGTGATTTTGATTTAACCTTTATCTCGACATCACTAATTAACTTAATTGCCATATCGGTGATTGCATTAATTATCACGCGAAAATTCTTTCAGTTGGTTAACCGCCTTGAAAAGAAACAGATTAAAAAAGGGAGTGACCCTACCTCCGCACGTATCATTGCTCGAGTGTTTAAGACCGCCGTCATTGTCATTATTATACTGTTATTTGGCGAACATTTTGGCATGAGCCTATCAGGATTAATGGCATTTGGCGGCATTGGCGGTATCGCTATCGGTATGGCGGGTAAAGATATCCTGAGTAACTTTTTCTCTGGGATCATGCTGTACTTTGATCGTCCGTTCAATATAGGAGATTGGGTCAGTTCACCGGATAGAAATATCGAAGGTACGGTGGTGGAGATTGGCTGGCGCATCACTAAGATTGTCACTTTTGACCATCGCCCGCTGTATATTCCCAACTCACTGTTTTCCTCTATTAGTGTTGAAAACCCAGGACGAATGACCAATCGACGAATAAAAACGGAAATCGGTTTACGTTATGAGGATGCCGACAAGATCAGTGCGATTGTGGACGATATCCGTACAATGCTGAAGCAAGATGAGAACATCGATACTGGGCAAACAATATTGGTTTATTTCGATGCGTTTGCCGATTCTTCCCTGAATATTATGGTGTATTGTTTCACCAAAACGACGGTTTGGGCGGAATGGTTAGATGCTCAGCAAGCGGTTTACTTGAAAATTATTGAGATAGTAAAAAGCCACAATGCGGACTTTGCGTATCCATCTCAAACGCTGTATGTGGAAAGAAACAAGTAACCTCGTTATCCTCGACAGTTAACCGACTGATTCACTACTGAGAGTGTTTGTTTCGGTCGGTTAATCTGCAAATAATTTATTTTTTATGGTTTATGCTTAAAAAGCCAGCCTGTCTGTGCTTAAATTTTTATGCGATTAACCAGTGAGTTATAAAAAATATTTAACCTAGGCAAAACTGAATAATTTTGCATTAATTCTGACTATTTCAATCTCAGTATCTATCAAGTATATTGAGCCCCTCTTTACCTCAGCTAACCAAGAGCCAGACTGCTATGAAGAAAATCAATGTGGCATGTAGCCAGGGGGTCGCTATCTATTTTACCGGTCATTTCCAGTGGGTAGATATTCGCGATGCACAGTTAAATAATATTGCTGCGGTTGTGCTTTCTGAACAAGATGCCAACCAAGGACTGTGGAAGAGAGTTGCTGACAGTAAACTCAGTATTCCGCTGTTTGTCATTAGTGATAAACAGCTACCGGACAATGCCTCAATACCTGATTATTTAACCGCGCTCTTACCGCCAGCACCTGCTGCGCGTGAAGAAAATAGCCGCCAGTTACGTGATGCTGCAAACCAATATCTTGAGCAGTTATTACCGCCATTTTTTGCACGCATGATGGACTACGCCGCGGGTCATAATGTGACGTTTGCATGCCCAGGGCACCAAGGCGGACAATTTTTCCGTCGCCACCCAACTGGCGAGCAGTTTTATCAATTCTACGGTGAAAACCTCTTTCGTACTGATTTGTGTAACGCCGATGTGGCGATGGGGGATTTGCTGATCCACGAAGGTGCTGCAAAAGAAGCCCAGAAATTTGCCGCGAAAGTCTTTAATGCGGATAAAACGTACTTTGTGCTGAATGGCACTTCATCATCCAATAAAGTGGTGCTGAATGCCTTATTAACACCAGGTGATTTAGTGCTGTTTGACCGCAATAACCATAAATCTAACCATCATGGCGCCCTGATCCAAGCGGGGGCAACACCCGTTTATCTAGAAACGGCACGTAACCCATTTGGTTTTATTGGCGGGATTGATGCTCATTGTTTTACCGAAAGCTATCTGCGTAATGCGGTAAACGACGTGATGCCAGAAAAAGCGCAGCTTGAAAAACCGTTTCGCCTTGCCGTGATCCAGCTTGGCACCTATGACGGCACGGTGTACAACGCAAGGCAAGTGGTGGATAAAATTGGGCACCTTTGCGAATACATTCTATTTGACTCTGCATGGGTGGGTTATGAACAGTTTATTCCGATGATGCGCCAATGCTCGCCTTTATTACTGGAATTGAATGAAAATGATCCCGGCATCATGGTGACGCAATCTGTTCACAAGCAGTTAGCTGGTTTTTCGCAAGCTTCACAGATCCATAAAAAAGATAATCATATCAAAGGACAGGATCGCTTTGTCTCCCATAAAAAGCTGAATAACGCATTTATGATGCATGCCTCTACTAGCCCGTTTTATCCGCTATTTGCCTCACTCGATGTGAACGCACGTATGCACCAAGGTGCGGCGGGAGAAATGATGTGGATGGAGTGTGTGAGGCAAGGAATTGAGGTACGCAAATCCATTATTCAACACTGCCGTCACTTTAGGCCGTTTGTGCCTGATCTCGTGGATGGCAAGCCGTGGCATGAATATCCAACCGAACAAATTGCGTCGGAGCAGCGCTTTTTTAATTTTATACCTAAAGAGCGTTGGCATGCCTTTGATGGCTACGCGCAAGATCAATATTTCGTTGATCCTTGCAAGCTGATGCTGACGACACCGGGGATTGATGTAGAAAGTGGGGAGTATGAATCTTTCGGGGTGCCTGCCACGATTTTGGCGCATTTTCTGCGTGAACATGGTGTGATCCCTGAAAAATGTGATTTAAACTCGATTCTATTCCTGCTAACACCTGCTGAATCTCGTGAAAAGCTCGAGTTGTTGGTGTCCCACCTAGTACGATTTGAACAACTTTTGGATGAAGATGCGTTATTGGAAGACGTTTTACCTTCAGTGTATCAGCGTTATCAAGATCAGTATCAAGGTTACACTTTACGTCGATTATGCCAAGAAATGCATCAATTGAGCGTAGATTTCAATATTAAGCAGCTACAAAAAGAGATGTTCCGTAAGGCGCATTTTCCACAAGTCAAAATGAACCCACAACAGGCTCATGTTGAGTTTATTCGTGGCAATGTGGAACTATTGCCGCTGGATGAGTTAGAAGGGCGTATTGCCGCAGAAGGGGCATTACCTTATCCACCAGGAGTACTGTGTGTTGTGCCGGGGGAAGTGTGGGCAGGTCCAGTCTTGCAATACTTTAAGGCGTTAGAGGCCGGAATTAATGCGTTACCCGGTTTTGCGCCAGAGTTACAAGGTGTCTATATCTCGAAAAATGAAGATGGACCAAAACGCGTGTATGCGCATGTTTTGAAATAAATTTATTCGTATTCAGACATCACGCATAGATTTTGCCGAATGAGATAGTTAAATTGGGATCCGCAAATGTGGATCCCGATTGACGATAAGGCAACCCTATGACGAAAAAGATTATTCTCGACTGTGACCCTGGGCATGACGATGCTATCGCTATGCTACTGGCTTACGGTAATCCAGACATCGATTTACTCGCCGTCACCACGGTTGCAGGCAACCAAACCCTTGAAAAAGTCACCCGCAACGCACTCGCAATCGCTGAAATGGCGAATATTCGCGGCATTCCTTTTGCGGCAGGCTCCGCACGTCCCTTAGTGCGAGAAGTGGAAGTTGCACCGGATATTCACGGAGACTCTGGATTAGATGGCCCAGAGTTACCGACGCCAACGCTGTCATTAGATGGGCGTCACGGAGTGAATCTGATCATTGATACCATTATGTCCCACCCGCCAAAAACCATTACGCTGGTTCCCACCGGTGCGTTAACCAATATCGCTTTAGCAGCAAGATTGGAGCCACGGATAGTTGAACGAGTGAAAGAGGTCGTGCTGATGGGGGGCGGTTACCATGTAGGAAACTGGAGCCCAGTAGCTGAGTTTAATATCAAGATTGACCCTGAGGCAGCACACATTGTTTTCAATGAGAAATGGCCTCTGACGATGGTTGGATTAGATTTAACTCATCAAGCATTGGCAACTGAAGATGTGGTCGCAAAAATCGCTCAAATTGATACGCAATGTTCGCAGTTTGTTGTCGAATTATTGGATTTCTTTGGGAAAATGTACAAACAGGCACAAGGTTTTGATGCGCCGCCAGTGCATGATCCTTGCGCGGTTGCCTATGTTATTGACCCTTCCGTCATGACCACGCAGAAAGTCCCTGTGGATATTGAATTGACGGGAACACTCACGCTTGGAATGACTGTGGCAGATTTTCGCCATCCAGCCCCAGCGGATTGCCACACGCAGGTAGCGGTAAAATTAGACCGCGACAAGTTTTGGCAAATGGTCATCGACGCACTGAAAAATATTGGTTAATGGGATTGTATTTAACATGAATAGTGAATTAGAACAGATGCCTTACGAGGCATTAATCGAACGCAGCATGAATTCCCTGCAACTGAAAAACCAGTTCCATTGTGATAATTGGAAACTGGACGAAGCCAGTTGGTCGGTGGATCAAGATGAAGGCACCATTATTTTTCATGCGCCAGATAATGTGATGGCCACTGCACCAGTGCAAATTATCGGGACATATGACCAAAATGTGGGTAGTTGGATGTGGGGCTGGGCTAATAGCTCCATTGAAGAGTCATTAATGCGAGATGCAATTGTGGTTAAAGTTTACGGTGAACGGCAAGATAATAGCTTGCTGACTTCCCGTGTGAGCGATATCGAAGAGTATGATGCATGGCAGTTGGCGGCACTGGCATGTGAGTTGAATGAGCAGCAAGGTGTTTATCGCGGCGTTGCAGGCAGCACACTGATTTTTATGACTTTCGGTCAAGTTTCCCTCCAAAAAATATAAACCAGAAGCGCCTTTTTTATTGTTGATAAAAAGGGCGTCAGGTTTCAGTCTGTTTATTCTTGTTAGCTAAATGATTAGCTTGCTAATTTTTATTCAGAAAAAGTGTTTTTCTATATGCGTTATATTCAGAAAATAAGAAAGTATTGGAACGTACATATTTTCTATTTTTTCATGAAACGCATAAGGAACCTTACATGTACGAAGGTCAACAACCGGAAAAGGCATTACCTGAGAGCGCACAACTGCAATGGGTTATCCAAGGGATGGGGGCTTACAATACCCTCAAAGTCACACTAGAAAATCACATAACGAATATCACGAACAAAGTAGATAGCAATCATGAAATTCTGAAGGAAAAATTGGATGATAAGCATGATTCTGCTTTGGCAAGAATGGATGATAGGTGTGGTGTTTTGCAAGAAAAAATAGATGCTTTACAAATAAAAATGGATGAGCGATGCAACTCTTTGCAAGAGAAGATGGATGAACGGTGTAATGCCTTACAAACAAAAATGGATGAGCGATGTGATGCTTTGCAAACAAGGATGGATGAGAGATGTAGTGCTTTGCAAGAAAAAATGGATGAGAGATGTAGTGCTTTGCAAGCAAGAATGGATATTCGATGTGATGTTTTGCAAGAAAAGATAGATGATAAATATAATATATTAGTTCAGTCTATTTTGAGATCAGAGCAATCAGTTCTTAACCAGATTAAGGATATGCAATCCGCTAATTTAAAATGGTTTATTGGGATTATTGTTGGTACAGGCATTGCATTTTATAAAGTATTTACCATGAGCCCATGAGGTTGAAATCCAGCCAACTTCTTCTTGCTTTTTAATGAGTTGAATATCGATAGATCATTATTAAAACAAAAATCCCAGAAAGTTGCTTAATTCCTCGAAAATGATCCGCACAGTTTATTATGACAAAAGAAAGCCAGCTGTTAAAATGCGGCTTTCTTTTGCTATTTCACAACAGCATAAGCCTTAAATTCGATATCAACGCCAAAAGACCAACATGCAACAAAATCAAACGATAGAACAAAATACACCATCAACAATTGGTGGTTACAAAAACCTTAACCGTTTTTCGGTTGCACCAATGCTGGATTGGACCGACCGTCATTGCCGTTACTTCCATCGCTTATTAACGAAAAATACGTTGTTGTATACGGAAATGGTGACAACAGGTGCGATTATTTATGGCAAAGGCGATTACCTAGCTTACAGTGAAGAAGAGCATCCTGTCTCTTTACAATTGGGGGGCAGTGACCCCGTCGCACTCGCTCAATGTGCCAAACTTGCCGAAGAACGCGGTTACGATGAAATTAACCTAAACGTCGGTTGCCCATCAGATCGCGTACAGAATGGTCGTTTTGGCGCGTGCTTGATGGCGGATGCTCAGCTGGTGGCAGACTGTGTAAAAGCGATGCGTGATGTGGTTTCTATCCCTGTTACGGTGAAAACGCGTATTGGGATTGATGAGCAAGATAGTTACAAATTCTTATGTGAATTTATCGATACAGTCTCTACAAAAGGTGACTGTGAGATGTTTATTATCCATGCACGTAAAGCGTGGTTATCAGGTTTAAGCCCGAAAGAAAACCGTGAAATTCCACCATTAGATTACCCGCGGGTATATCAATTAAAGCGTGATTTTCCTCATTTAACGATGGCGATAAATGGCGGAATTAAGACCCTTGAAGAAGCTAAAGAGCATTTAAAATATTTGGATGGTGTAATGGTTGGGCGCGAAGCGTATCAAAATCCGTCTATTTTAACCGCAGTAGATAATCAATTGTTTGATGAAAATATGCCTATTGTTGATAGCGTTGCGGCGGTGCGCAGTATGTATCCGTATATCGAAAATGAGCTCTCTAAAGGCGCTTATTTAGGGCACATGACTCGCCATATGTTAGGGATTTTCCAAGGTATTCCAGGGGCTCGCCAGTGGCGTCGTCATTTAAGTGAAAATGCTCATAAACAAGGCGCAGATCTCTCTGTGGTTGAACAAGCCCTCGCATTTGTGACGCGTGGCGAGTAAATATTACTTAAATGGAATTTTGATTTTTATTGATGCTGACCGAATAATATTATCTGCATGTTATGATTAAATTCATTTAATCAATAGGAAGATGCGGATGAAAAGATTAATGACAGCTTCGTTGCTACTGCTGGTTGCTGGGTGCTCAAGTTCAGGTGGACAAATGCGGGAACCACCAAAGCAGGATCCTTATGAGGGAACAGTGTACAACACCATTAAAGAGAACCAGCAAATCTATAAAGATCAGCAGGCTCATAAAGGACACTATTAGTTAAAATTGAAATTATCAGACATTTAAAAGCGCCAGTTATCGCAGACTGGCGCTTTTTTATTGATTAAGGAATTAGCAGACTAGAGCCTTGGGTTTTGCGTTGTTCCAGTGTTTGGTGTGCTTTTTGCACATCTTTCAGCGCAAAAATTTGTGATGAAGGAACATCCACATTGAGTTTGCCACTTAAAATCATATCAAACAGAGCTTTACTTGCTTGGTTTAACTCTTCTCTGTTAGTGACATAACCGCCAAGTGATGGGCGGGTTACATACAGGGAACCTTTTTGATTTAAGATCCCTAAATTAACACCCGTCACGGCACCTGAGGCATTACCAAAGCTTACCATTAAGCCCCGACGTTTCAGTGAGTCTAAAGAGGCTAGCCAAGTTGCCTGACCTACTGAGTCATACACCACATTGACTTTTTCACCCTGCGTAATTTCTTTCACACGCTCAGCAATATTTTCGGTTTGGTAATTAATGACTTCCCATGCGCCTGCGGCTTTCGCACGCTGCGCTTTCTCGTCTGAGCCAACGGTACCAATCATTTTTGCGCCTAACGCTTTTGCCCATTGGCAGGCGATTAAGCCCACGCCGCCAGCGGCAGCATGGAATAAGAAAATTTCATCTTTTTGAATTTGGTAGGTTTGGTTTAGCAGGTAATAAACAGTCATTCCTTTCAATGAGCAGGCCGCGGCTTGCTCAAACGTAATGCCATCTGGGAGATGTGCAACCGCACTTTCGGGAACATTATGCACTTCGCTATAAGCGCCTAATGGACCTTGAGCATAAACGACGCGGTCACCCGGTTTGAAACCGGTTACTTGAGAGCCGGTTTTAACGATGACGCCAGCGGCTTCAGTACCAAGCCCACATGGCAAGCTTGCAACTGGGTATAACCCACTACGAACGTAAGTATCAATAAAGTTGATGCCAATTGCGCGGTTTTCAATTTGAATTTCGTTTTCCGCAGGAGCGTTCGGGGAATAGTCAACAAAATTGAGAACTTCAGGACCACCATGTTGCGAAAATTCAATACGTTTTGCCATGATCATCTCCAATGGGTGAGTTTGTTTTTATTAACAGTATCAATAGCGCCATCATAACGCGATGCTTTAATAAGAAGAATTATCGGTTTGTGCGCTGCGTTAAGATAGCGGCTGTAATAATATCTTGTATAGATAACAAGAAAGACGCCACATGACACCTCAGATTGGCGTATACTAACTGTTGGTTAATTATAGACGTGGATATTTCAAGTATGGCTAAAAAACCCTCCTCAGATTACAAGACAAACCCACCGCGCGATCAGCAAATGGAAGGATTAAAACTTCCACCGCACTCTATCGAAGCGGAACAGTCTGTATTGGGGGGACTGATGTTGGACAACGAACGTTGGGACACCGTATCAGAGCGTGTCACTTCAGCCGATTTTTTTAGCCGCCCTCACCGTACTATCTTCGGGCAAATGCAAATCCTGCTGGAGCAGGGCAAGCCGATAGACTTGATCACATTGTCAGAATCCCTTGAGCAACAGGGTGAATTGGACAGTGTGGGGGGCTTTGCATACTTAGCCGAATTATCAAAAAACACCCCAAGTGCGGCGAACATCAATGCTTATGCGGATATCGTCCGTGAACGTGCAATTGTACGCGATATGATTTCTGTCGCTAATGACATCGCGGACGCGGGGTATGATCCTCAAGGGCGTAGTAGTGAAGATTTATTAGATTTCGCAGAGTCCAAAGTTTTCCAAATTGCGGAATCGCGAGCGAATAAAGATGAAGGTCCAAAAGGGATTGAAGCAATCTTGTCGGAAACGGTTGAAAAAATCGAACAGCTCTATCAGCAACCTCACGATGGGGTGACTGGGGTTTCTACTGGTTACCAAGATTTAGACAAGAAAACCGCAGGGTTACAAGGTTCTGACTTAATTATTGTTGCTGCACGTCCATCAATGGGTAAAACCACATTTGCGATGAACTTGTGTGAAAATGCGGCAATGACCGAAGAAAAGCCAGTTCTTATCTTCAGCTTAGAGATGCCAGGTAACCAGATCATGATGCGTATGTTAGCGTCACTTTCCCGTGTCGACCAAACTCGTATTCGTACAGGGCAGCTTGATGATGAAGATTGGGCACGCATCTCGAGCACCATGGGCATATTGATGGAAAAACGCAATATGTATATCGATGACTCTTCGGGACTCACACCAACGGAAGTACGTTCTCGTGCACGGCGAATCTACCGTGAACATGGTGGATTAAGTCTGATCATGATCGATTACCTACAGTTAATGCGAGTGCCTGCTTTGTCGGATAACCGAACGTTAGAAATTGCAGAAATTTCTCGCTCTCTCAAAGCATTAGCTAAAGAATTGAATGTACCTGTTGTCGCGCTTTCTCAGCTAAACCGTAGTTTGGAGCAACGTGCGGATAAACGCCCAGTGAACTCCGACTTACGTGAATCCGGCTCCATCGAGCAAGATGCTGACTTAATTATGTTTATCTATCGTGACGAGGTCTATCACGACAACAGCGACCTCAAAGGGGTTGCTGAAATTATTTTAGGTAAACAGCGTAATGGTCCTATCGGGACGGTAAGATTGACGTTTAATGGGCAGTGGTCGCGGTTTGATAATTATGCGGGGCCGGCCTACGACGACGAATAACCTAACCTCGTCATACTTCATACTGTGGCGTTGTTGGCTGCGTTCGCTAACCTGAGTCACATACTTATGTATGTTCCCCAGGCTTAGCTTCTCTTGCCGTCTAGCCACAGTGCGAATTATTTAGAGGTTGGTAAGCTCGTCATATTTTGAGCTGTAGCTGTGTTGGTTGCTCTCAGCAACCCTAGTCACATACTTGTGTATGCTCCTAGGGATAGCTTCGTTTACCGCCTTGCTACAGTTCAAACTATTTAGAGCTTATACGTATAGAAGATTAAAGATTAAATAAGTTAAATTTTAAAATGAATAATTAAGAGGAAGAAATGAAAGCGGCAACAGCATTAATAAACCGCCGCGCTCTGCGACACAACTTGCAACGGGTTAGAGAATTGGCGCCGAATAGCCGTCTGATTGCAGTTGTTAAAGCAAACGCTTATGGTCATGGATTAATTGGGGTTGGCACAGAAATTCAAGGGATCGTCGACGGATTTGGTGTTGCACGTTTAAATGAAGCTTTACTTCTTCGACATCAAGGCGTGACAAAACCGATTGTTTTATTAGAGGGTTTCTTTGAGCAATCTGATTTGCAGTTGATGGTGGAATATAACATCGATACGGTGATCCACTGCGTTGAACAACTGGAAATGCTGGAAAGTGCACAGCTCGCTAAAAAAATTAAAGTCTGGATGAAACTCGATACTGGTATGCACCGCCTTGGTATTCTTCCTCAACATGCAGAGAGTTTTTACCAGCGTCTACAAAGCTGTAACAACGTTGATTTACCTATCAATATTGTTAGTCATTTCTGTCAGGCTGATGCGCCTGAGCTTCCCACAACTCAGAAACAAATCGAATGTTTCCAACAGTTTGTTTCTGACAAGCCCGGTGAGAAATCTATCGCTGCTTCCGCAGGGATTCTGTTATGGCCTGAAGCTCATTATGACTGGGTTCGTCCGGGTATCATGATGTATGGCGCCTCCCCGCAAGAAGGCAAAAGTGCAGCTAGCTTCGGTTTATTGCCAGTGATGACGCTAAAGTCCACTTTGATTGCAGTCAGAGAACACTCGGCAGGGCAGTGTGTTGGTTATGGTGAAACATGGTGCAGTGAACGTAATACCCGCCTTGGCGTGGTCGCAATTGGCTACGGAGATGGTTATCCACGTAACGTACCATCGGGGACACCAGTGCTTGTAAATGGACGAAAAGTGCCAATTATTGGGCGAATTTCCATGGACATGACCGTCGTGGATTTAGGTCCAGATGCCACCGATAAAGTGGGGGATGATGTCATTCTCTGGGGAAATGCTCTGCCAGTAGAAGAAATTGCCACACAAACAGGCATTATTAACTATGAACTTCTAACGAAATTAACCTCTAGAGTCGCAATGGAATATGTAGACGAATAGGTTTTAAAGGGTTATTTTCACTAGACAAAAGCAATAAAGAAAACCTACAAGTGGGAGATATCCTGTGTACCAACATGTTGATGCTTATCCGGGCGATCCAATCTTATCGCTGATGGATGAATTTAATAAAGATACTCGTGAAGGCAAAATTAACCTGAGTATTGGTCTTTATTATGATGCAGAAGGGAAAACCCCTGAGCTGGAAACCGTCGGCACAGCGAAAGCTGCTCTGAGCAAACTTCCAGCAAGTGCATCGTTATATCTGCCAATGGAAGGTTTGAAAGATTACCGTACTGAATTACAAAAATTGGTATTTGGTGCAGATTGCCCACTGATTGCACAAGAGCGTATTGCAACCGTACAAACCATCGGTGGCTCCGGTGCCCTGAAAATTGGCGCAGATTTTTTACACCATTATTTCCCAAATTCTGAAGTTTGGTGCAGTAACCCGACATGGGAAAACCACGCTTCTATTTTCTCTGGTGCAGGTACAAAAGTTCATTACTACCCTTACTTTGATGAAAAGACCAAAGGGGTTAAGTTTGATGAAATGCTGGAAACTTTCAAAAAGTTACCAGAAAACAGCATTATCTTAATGCACCCATGCTGCCATAACCCAACGGGCTCCGATTTAACACCAGCTCAATGGGATGAAGTGACAAAAGTGGCACTTGAACACAAATTGATTCCATTCTTAGACATCGCGTATCAAGGTTTTGCTGAAGGGATCAATGAAGATGCTTACGCCATTCGCGCAATGGTTAAAGCGGGCTTACCTGTCTTTGTAAGCAACTCATTCTCCAAAATCTTTGGTATCTATGGAGAACGTGCGGGCGGTTTATCCGTTATCTGTAAGGATAAAGATGAGCGTGACCGTGTGTTAGGTCAGCTGAAAGCGGGTGTTCGCCGCCTGTATTCAAGCCCGCCGTCTAATGGTGCAAAGATTGTGGCTGCGGTACTCACTGATAGCCAGCAAAAAGCGAAATGGTTGGAAGAAGTCGAAGAGATGCGTCTGCGTATTCTTGAGATGCGAACTGTACTCGTGGATGAGCTGAAAAAAGCGTTGCCAAACAAAAACTTCGACCATTTATTAAAACAGCGCGGTATGTTTAGTTACACGGGGTTCTCTCAACAGCAAGTTGATCGCTTGAAAGACGAATTTGCGGTTTACTTGGTTGGAACTGGTCGTGTGTGTATGGCTGGTGTGAATCGCCATAATGTGAAACGCATTGTGGAAGCATTTGCGGCTGTGAGCTAATAACAAATTGTTATTTAAGCATTAAAAAGGGGAACAGTGTGTTCCCCTTTTTGTATTCAGACTTATTTAGTATCCACGAGCTAGGATAGGTTTTAAAAAGCGTGCTGTATGGGATTTTTCACATTCAGCAACTTCCTCTGGGGTTCCAGAAATTAAAATCTCACCGCCTCCACTACCACCTTCCGGTCCTAAATCAACAATCCAGTCTGCCGTTTTGATGACATCTAAGTTATGCTCGATAACCACGATGGTATTACCTTGGTCTCGTAACTGATGCAGGACGACTAACAGCTGTTGAATATCGGCAAAATGCAGTCCTGTGGTTGGTTCATCCAAGATATAGATGGTTTGCCCTGTTCCTCGTTTAGATAACTCGCGAGCTAATTTCACGCGTTGAGCTTCACCGCCTGATAATGTGGTGGCGGATTGACCTAAACGAATATATGACAAGCCAACATCCATCAGTGTTTGTAGCTTACGAGCCAGAGCAGGAACAGCATCAAAGAACTCACGAGACTCTTCGATGGTCATATCCAGCACTTCATGGATACTTTTACCTTTATATTTAATTTCTAAGGTTTCGCGGTTATAGCGTTTGCCTTTACATTGGTCACACGGCACATACACATCCGGCAAGAAATGCATTTCAACTTTAATCACGCCATCGCCTTGGCAAGCCTCACAGCGCCCACCTTTCACGTTAAAGCTAAAACGCCCTGGGTTATAGCCACGAGTCCGTGATTCTGGTACGCCAGCGAATAGCTCGCGGATCGGCGTAAATATCCCTGTGTAAGTTGCAGGGTTTGAACGAGGCGTTCGTCCAATAGGGCTCTGGTCGATGTCGATAACTTTATCGAAATGCTCTAAACCTTCGACATGAGCATAAGGTGCAGGGTTAATCACCGTTGCACCATTCAATTGGCGCTGCGCAATTGGGAATAACGTATCATTAATCAGCGTTGACTTTCCTGAGCCTGAAACCCCTGTAATACACGTAAATAAGCCAACGGGAATCGTTAAGGTGACATTCTTCAGGTTGTTACCCGTTGCGCCAACGACGGTGAGCACTTTATCTTTATTAAAAGGAACGCGAGCTTGTGGGATCTCAATTCGGCGTTCTCCACTCAAGAATTTACCTGTTAGAGATTCTGGATTAGAAACAATATCGTCCAGTGTACCTTGTGCTACGATTTGCCCACCATGAACCCCCGCACCGGGTCCAATATCAATCACATGGTCAGCGGCACGAATCGCATCTTCGTCATGCTCAACTACAATCACGGTATTGCCGAGATTACGCAGGTGAACCAGCGTTTCGAGTAAGCGGTCATTATCCCGTTGATGTAATCCGATTGACGGTTCATCTAACACATACATGACACCAACCAGACCCGCACCAATTTGGCTAGCCAAACGAATACGCTGAGCTTCGCCACCGGATAACGTCTCTGCGGAACGGGAAAGCGTTAAATAATTCAGACCCACGTTAACTAAGAACCTTAGACGATCGCTGATTTCTTTAAGTACTTTTTCAGCGATTTGAGCTCGCTGCCCGCTGAGTTTTAAGTTTTGGAAAAATTCCATCGCATGACCAATGCTGTAGTCAGCAATTTCTGGCAGTGTTGTATTTTCTACAAACACAAAACGGGCTTCTTTACGTAGGCGGGTTCCGCCACAAGTTACACAAGGGCGATTGCTAATGTATTTAGCCAATTCCTCGCGCACCGCAGTAGATTCTGTTTCTTTATAGCGGCGCTCCATATTGTTAAGAACGCCTTCGAATGGATGGTGACGTACAGTGATATCGCCACGATCGTTACGGTATTTAAACTCAATGCTCTCTTTGCCTGAGCCATATAAAATCACTTTTTGAATGGCTGGACTGAGTGACTCATAAGGCGCTTCAACATCAAATTTGTAGTGCTCACCTAATGACATGAGCATTTGAAAATAATAGAAATTACGACGATCCCAACCGCGAATTGCACCGCCCGCGAGAGAGATTTCTGTATTTTGAAGCACACGCTCAGGGTCAAAGAACTGCTGAACCCCTAAACCGTCACAACTTGGGCAAGCCCCGGCTGGATTATTGAAAGAGAACAGGCGTGGCTCTAACTCCATCATGCTATAGCCACACACCGAGCATGCAAAATTGGCGGAGAACACGAGCTCTTCGGCTTTCGGGTCGTCCATATCGGCGACAACCGCAGTACCACCCGAAAGTTCTAGTGCAGTTTCAAAGGATTCAGCAAGTCGCTGAGCAATATCCTCACGCACTTTGAAGCGGTCAACGACTACTTCAATGGTATGTTTTTTCTGTAATTCAAGCTTTGGTGGATCGGATAAGTCACAAACTTCACCATCAATACGGGCGCGGATATAGCCTTGACTCGCCAAGTTATCGAGTAACTTAACATGCTCACCTTTACGCTCTTTTACCACAGGGGCAAGCAGCATCATTCTACTGTCAGTGGGTTGTGCGAGAACGTTATCCACCATTTGGCTGACAGTTTGCGCGGCTAGCGGAATATTATGATCAGGGCAGCGAGGTTCACCAACGCGGGCAAACAGCAAACGCAGATAATCATGAATTTCAGTAATTGTCCCGACAGTTGAACGCGGGTTATGAGAAGTCGATTTTTGTTCAATGGAGATAGCGGGGGATAGCCCTTCAATATGGTCGACATCTGGCTTTTCCATTAAGGATAAGAACTGACGAGCATAAGCGGATAGAGACTCAACATAACGACGCTGACCTTCGGCATAGAGGGTATCAAAGGCAAGGGATGACTTCCCTGAGCCAGATAGCCCCGTAATAACTATCAGCTTGTCTCGGGGGATGATGAGATTGATGTTTTTTAGGTTATGCGTGCGAGCGCCGCGGACTTCGATATTCTCCATTTACCACTTCCCGAATGAATTGATAGTGAACAAAAATAAACTTGGCAGTACGAATAAACGAAAGAGCAAGTATTAACGAACAAGTTAGTATTGCACAAAATTTGCTGAATGGATATACAGTATATGTGCTCTTTATATTTCATTCCAGAGGGGAAGGATGACAACTTATCTGTAGTGTGAATAATTAGCGTCTATACTAAAAACCAGTAATGCAGATTTCACTTAAATTTGGAAAGTGCTTCGCAACTTCTCATCAAGCAATCTCAATTTATGGTGCAATACAGATAGGTCGTGTTAAACTTCACGGTCAGTCCAGAGATTAAAAATTCAATGCATCAGGAGTAACAAATGGCCAGCAGAGGCGTAAATAAAGTAATTCTTATCGGTAACTTAGGACAAGATCCAGAAATCCGTTATATGCCTAACGGCGGAGCTGTCGCTAACCTGACTCTGGCAACTTCTGAAAGTTGGCGTGACAAGCAAACCGGTGAAATGCGTGAAAAAACAGAATGGCACCGTGTTGTTATTTTCGGCAAATTAGCGGAAGTTGCCGGCGAATATCTGAAAAAAGGTTCACAAGTTTATATCGAAGGTTCACTGCAAACGCGTAAATGGCAAGACCAAAGTGGTCAAGATCGTTACAGCACTGAAGTTGTGGTGAATATTGGCGGTTCAATGCAAATGTTGGGTGGTCGCGGTGGTGATGCACCATCACAAGGTCAAAGCGGCGGGCAAGGCAGTTGGGGTCAACCACAACAGCCACAAGCAGCGCAACAGTTCAGTGGCGGCGGCGCAGCACCAGCGCGTTCACCAGCACCACAATCGAATGAACCACCAATGGATTTTGATGACGATATCCCGTTCTAATTTTTGTATTAGAAAATTCAAGTCATTAAATAAAGCCCTTAAATTTAAGGGCTTTATTTTTTTATGGAAAACTTAATTCAAGTTATCACAACACAACAATATTTTGTGATGCGTCTCTCATTTGAAATCCGCAACCAAGAAAAACGAAAAAAAGGGTTGTGAAGGTTAGGATTTTATGGTTTCTTAAATGCAGCAAACACAATAACGAAAAATCAGACAGACTTTAACTAGACAGAATTAAATTACAGGAAAACCCCGTGAAAATGACTGCTAACCGTTCAAACCTACTACTTACCGCGCCACTAGCCGCGGTAGTCGTGCGTGTGGTGGTGGTCGTGGGCTTAGCGCCGTAACGGGAACAAATCACGCGATTTAGAAACCCCGCCGGCGCAAACCGAGCGGGGTTTTTTTATGACCTAAAACTCGGATCCGCAGGCTAGTGAAGGAATAAAAAATTATGAGCGAGTCGGGCACAACATCACCACAAAAAACCTGTTTTACAGGCGCAGAATTAATCGTCCATTTGTTGGAAGAACATGGAATTACTCTTGTTTCTGGGATTCCGGGCGGGGCGGCATTGCCATTCTACGATGCACTGGGGCAGAGCAAAAAAATTCGTCACATACTGGCGCGCCATGAGCAAGGCGCTGGCTTCATTGCGCAAGGAATCGCGCGTAGCACAGGTAAAGCCGCGGTCTGTATTTCTTCAAGCGGTCCCGGTGCAACGAACTTAGTCACTGCCATTGCGGATGCCAAACTGGACTCTATTCCATTGGTTTGCATCACTGCGCAGGTGCCTTCTTCTATGATTGGTACTGATGCATTTCAGGAAGTGGACACTTACGGTATTTCAATTCCGATTACGAAACACAACTATTTGGTGCGTAGCATTGAAGACCTGCCTCGGGTTATCTGCGAAGCCTTTCGCATCGCTGAATCAGGGCGTCCGGGACCTGTTTGGATTGATATTCCGAAAGATGTTCAAACAGCAACCATTGAATTAGAGACCTTGCCAGAGGTTTTACCGAAGGATAAAACACCAAGCTTCGATATGGAGAAAGTGATCCAAGCGGCGGAGATGATCAACCGAGCTAAGCGGCCAGTGCTTTATTTTGGTGGTGGGGTGATTAGCTCAGACTCGACTGCGACGGCTATCGCATTTGCAGAAAAAGCCTCGTTACCAACTACGATGACGTTGATGGCATTAGGAACCATTCCAATGCGCCATCCGCTGTATTTGGGTATGTTGGGTATGCATGCGGCGCGTAGTACTAATATGGTAATGGAAGAGTCTGATTTGCTGATTGTTATTGGTGCACGTTTTGACGATCGTGCTATTGGTAAAGCAGAAAAGTTTTGTCCAAATGCCAAAATTATTCATGTGGATATCGATAAAGCTGAAATCAGTAAAATTAAGCGTCCTGATATTGCGATTCATGCGGATGCAGGGCAAATCTTAGAATTACTGCTGCCATTAGTTGAGCGTAATGATCGCCAAGAATGGGTGCAGCAAGTTAATGATCTGAAAACTCATTATCCGCTGAATTTAGCGAATGCGGATGATCCATTAGATCACTACGGTTTAGTCTTAGCGACGGCAAGAGCTGCGGGTGAAGAGGCGATTGTAACAACAGATGTGGGGCAGCATCAGATGTGGGCTGCACAAGTTTACCCATTATCGCGTCCTCGCCAATGGTTGACGTCAGGTGGTTTGGGTACGATGGGCTTTGGATTACCAGCCGCCATTGGTGCTGCCTTAGCTCACCCAGATAAAACTATCGTGTGTTTTTCTGGCGATGGTAGCTTGATGATGAATATTCAGGAATTAGCCACTGCTGCCGAGCATCAGTTAAACATTAAAATTATTTTAATGAATAACCAAGCATTGGGAATGGTGTACCAGCAGCAAGATCTGTTTTTTGAAAATCGGATATTTGCTGCAGCTTATCCTTATCAGACGGATTTTATTAAGATTGCTTCTGGGTTTGGTTTCCAAACGTGTGATTTGAATAATGAGGCCGATCCTGAAATGGCGCTGGAAGCGATTATGAACACTAAAGGACCGTGCTTAATTCATGCCTTGATTGATGTGAATCAGAAGGTATATCCAATGGTTCCTCCTGGTGCCGCTAATATTGATATGATCGGAGCGTAATTATGGTATTTGAACATCATCCAATCGCCTTAGAATTAATTGTTCGCAACCATCCGGGCGTCATGTCACATATTTGTGGGTTGTTTGCTCGTCGAGCATTTAACGTGGATGGCATTTTGTGTATGCCAATTAAAGATAAGGACGAAAGTAGAATCTGGTTATTAGTTCAGAAAGATGAACGCTTATCTCAAATGGTTAACCAAGTTGAAAAGCTAGAAGATGTCCGTGAAGTGCGTTTTAGCGATGACCTTCGCGTATTTGAAATTATGCAGGATTATGTGCAGTAATTCTTAATGAGCATGATTGGCCTACAGGGATGGTAGGCTGATAAATTAAACGCCATCACTTAAATGAGCATAGGTCATCACGACAGTGGCATGGACATCCCCTTCAATACATAAATAAGCGTGAGGGAAATCTCCGCTGAAGGCATAAAAATCCCCAGCGTCAAGTACCACACTATGTTCATCGTCCAATCGCAGCATTAAGGAACCTGAGTGCACCATAATATGCTCATGGGTACCCACCATGTGGGCGGGACTGTTAATAATCGCGCCTCTCTTCATACTTAGCTGCCAGATCTCAGACACATTTCCCATGCTAATGCGGAATTTAAATTGTTCTAAATAGTCGCCTTCGAGTGGTGTCGATTTTACTAAATAGGGATAGGATTCATTTTGGCGTGTAAATAAATCACTGAGAGGAAAACGCAGTGCGGCAGCTATGGATTCTAAAGTGTCGATACGCGGGTTCGAATCTCCCGATTCAAGCTTAGAGAGGGCGGCTTTAGAAATGCCCGATAAGTGCGATAGCTCACTGAGAGACAAATTTCTCGCTTGGCGCAATAAACGAACTTTCTGACCAATTTTTATATTTATTTTATTTTCCATGATATTACTTTCCTACATCTAGCTTCCATGAACTCTAATTTCTGCTGCCAATTCTAACATCTTAAATATGAAATGTCAGAAATTCGATATTATGAAAATAATATTTTGCTGGTAGATGATAAATGGAAAGATAAATTTTTAATGCATTGTTGTAAATATAATATTTCTTATTTTTGAGTGTCTTATTTTGTTGATTAAATTCGTGGTATAATTTATTTGCATTATTCTGATAGATAAACATACAACAGCTTTTTATTTCAATTAAATAATAATATTTTGGAGTTTATATCCGCTGGGTGATTCTAATTTAGCGGATTAATACAAAAATGAGCCCTGACAATCAGCGTTTCCAACATTTTCGACGTTCTGCCTCTTTTGCTATTTTTACGATTACAACCAGCATTGCTGTTATCGGTATTGTGATTGGTCTCAGTATCCCTATGGTGGCGCTGAGACTGAATAATTTTGGTGTCGGGGAATTGTATATTGGCATTATTTCTGCCGCGCCCGCGTTGGGAATGTTTTTAATCGCGCCAGTGGTACAGCGTATTGTGCGGTGGAGTGGTAAGCGCAAAGCGATGCTTATCGCTACGATTATTTCCGCTATCAGTTTATTACCTTTATTGAGTTCACTACCGTTATGGTTACTGTTTCCGCTACGGTTGATTACGGGGTTAGCCAGCGGAGTGATGATTTGCTTAGGAGAGATATGGATCAATGAGCTATCTCCGGAAAACAAACGTGGGCGTATATTAGCGATTTACACGACCGTGTTTACTGTCAGCCAGCTATTAGGTCCCTCTTTTATTGCTTACTATGGCGTGGAAGATAAATCGCCACTATTCATTTGTACGCTAATTCACTTAATTTCAGTTGCTTTATTCCTAGTGATGGATCAGAAAATCGGGGATAAGCTAACCGAAACAGCCTCTGAATCTCATTTTTCGATCACGCAGTTTGTGAAAGTCGCCCCCGGAATCTGTGCTGGCATTTTATTTTTTGCTTTTTTTGATGGCACGATTCTATCTATGTTCCCGATTTATGGCATGGGAATGGGGCATACAGAAGCAGTTGCTGCGATGATGATCAGTGCGATTCTGGCAGGGGATGCCATCATGCAATTGCCTTTTGGCTGGCTTGCTGACCATATGAATCGCGAAAAATTGTATCGCATTTGTGGTGTTATCACGCTAGGGGCGAGCATATTGTTGCCCTTCTGGATTACGCATACTTACTTTATTTGGGTACTACTGTTTGTGCTAGGCGCAACGGCGGGAGCAATTTATACCATTGCATTGGTGCAAATAGGGCAATATTTCAGGGGTAATGAGCTCATTATTGCGAATGCCGCAGCAGCTATGTTATGGGGAATTGGTAATCTTTCAGGTCCGTTATTAGCGGGGGCTGCAACTGCGATTTCACCTTCTGGTTTACCTATTTTGCTGATTGGGATTGCCGGATTATTTTTATGGTTTACCCGTGAAAAATACGGTGCACAGGCAATTCAGCAGCAAGCGCAATAGAATCTACTCATTTCAACAGATGAAAAAAATCCCCGAGTTTTTAGCTCGGGGATTTTTTTATTCGGTCGCGCGGTAAACCACTAAATTTTCGTGGAATTCATCAGGGCGGTGATTCGACCAAAAGAATTCCATGCCTTCAGGTGCAGGGTTTACTTCTTTGGAATAGACAATAAGCCAGCGGCAGTGTTGCGGTTTTTCAAAGTGCATCTGCCTTTGGTGCAAAATACCCGTGTAATAATAGAGCATAGGTGTTTCCGACTCCCCAAGACCTTGAGATGCCATACAGTCATTGGGGGCGAATTGTCCTTCCAAGTGGTGACGAAGATCCACGAATACACCTTCGTAGCCTTTCGAGTAATCAATCCAACCAACAAACAGCGTCAGGATAATGCTCCAGACACTCACCATACCGAGTGACCAATTTCTCATGGCGAGGAACGCTGTATTGGAAGAAGAGATTAAGCGATGACGAAAGAACCAAAAACAGGTAATAAACATACCCGAAATCAATGAAAAAATTGAAAATTCCAGATGATAATCAAGAGGAAGCCAGCGCCCAAATACAGGTAACCATTGTGCTTGGTGCCCCATAAGCACAATCACGTAACAGATCCACAAAAAGAGAATGAGTCCCGACCAAAATAGTGCCGAGAAACGTGCAAATACGTTTAAGGCTTTATCGGAAAACCAGCCCAAAGTATGTACTGCTAAAATCGCCATCGGAGCAATGAAAGGCAGTAAATAGAGTGCGCGACCACTGGCAGACATTTGCAAGAACGTCACACCCAATACAGGGAAAATGACGAGTAAATATTCATTACGATCGCGAAGGCGTTTCAGTGGGTGGCGTAGGAAATAGGCGGTTGCAAGTAGTCCCGCGGGTAGGGCAAAGAACACAATGGCAGAAGGAATTCGCGTAAAGTTCGCTTTTGCGCCGAGTTTTTCAACGGAGAATCCAAGGAAACGACCAATATTATTTTCCCAAAACCAAGTAACAAACAGTTCTGGATGCTGTACATACAGCATGATTGGCCAAGGTAAAATTGCGATGAGAGCAACAACCCCCGCCAATAGAGTAGGTAGCCAAAATAGTTTAATACGGCATTGTGTGATAAATACAGGCGCGAGTAATAGGCTGATCCATAAAACGCCAGGAATAAATATCCCTTTAGAAAGCGTAGTGATGATTGTCCCAAGGGCAAGCCAGCAGGCAGATGCGGTAATTTTTTGCTGTTGAATCAGCCCTAATAAGCCATATAAACCAATTGTCGCTCCCGTCATTAACGAAACATCAGTAAACATTTCATGGGTATGACGTAATACCCCCGGAGCACAAATATACAATGCAAATGCTGTCCAAACACGGGCATCTGCAAAATGTTCAGATTTAAAAAAACGACGTGCTAATAAAACAAAAAAGGAAAAGTTAATAATAGAAAAAAATAGGCTGGCACTGCGTGCTGCATCATACAGTGGCATAACACCTGAAAGCAGATGAGAAAAAACGGTAGCGGTCCAATAATATAATGGTGGTTTTTCCATGAATGGTTCACCAGCATTGGTCGGAACAAGCCAATTTCCGGTTTCATACATGGTTTGGATGATACCAAAACTGTAGTTTTCGTCCTGTTTCCATGGGCTATGGCCATAAATTCCAGGAAGAAGATAAATAAGTAAAAACAGAAAAAAAAGCATTAAGGCGCTTTTCTTTGGTGTTGTAATGGATGGTGCAGTCATTGACATGGTATTTATAGAGAATATTTAAATGTTATATTGAAAATATTTTTATAAAAACAATCACTGAGTAAATTAATTATTTAATCAGTGTTGGAAATAAATGCTTTTATAAAAAGATGATTTTTATAAATAATAAAAAATTATTATTAAATAGTTTATCAATACTTTTAAATTTGTCTTTAAACGAAAGGTATATAAAGGTGAATAAACTTAACTATTCTGGATAATCGCAAAGATACAGCTCATTTTTGATATTTTTTGCATTTGTCAGGTTGAAAAATAGGCAGGCATAAAACACTTGATCAATTCCCCCCTTTCGAACGATAATTACGCTCTTCACAATTTGCCTCACTTTGCTCTAAAAGCCAAACGATTGCGTACTGTTCCTAGAGAATAATTTTGCCTTGATAGATATCTCGGTTCAGTGAGTGTTTTCAAAAAAGTAATCGTTTACGTGGATTTAAAGCTGAGACAATGTTCGCTAAGCATTTGGGCAAAATTAAAAAATTGCTTAGTAAAAATAGTGACATAGAATTTTCTAAAATTAATAGCAGAGGTATACCATGGCAGGCCAACAGGCTTCATCCAATTGCAAATTGGATTCATATTTTAAGATCACAGCGCGTGGCTCATCAGTACGCCGCGAAATCATTGCGGGATTAACCACATTCTTAGCGATGGTTTATTCTGTCATCGTGGTGCCAGGTATGCTAGGGCAGGCGGGGTTTCCTCCTACTGCTGTGTTTATTGCAACCTGTTTAGTGGCTGGCTTCGGTTCATTATTAATGGGGCTGTGGGCGAATCTACCGATGGCAATTGGCTGCGCCATCTCACTCACCGCATTTACGGCATTTAGCTTAGTATTAGGGCAACATATCAGTATCCCAGTTGCACTCGGGGCCGTGTTCCTAATGGGGTGTTTATTCACCATTATCTCGATCACTGGGATCCGCAGTTGGATTTTACGTAATATGCCAATGGGTGTGGCGCACGGGACCGGTATTGGTATTGGTCTATTTTTATTACTTATTGCCGCTACCGGTGTTGGCTTAGTAGTGAAAAACCCAAATGCTGGCTTACCTGTGGCATTGGGTGAATTTACGTCATTCCCAGTTTTAATGTCCCTGATTGGATTAGCGGTAATTTTTGGGTTAGAAAAACGCCGTGTGCCGGGTGGGGTATTACTGGTGATTATCGCTATCTCAATTATTGGGTTAATTTTCGATCCTGCGGTGAAGTATCAAGGTTTCTTTAAACTGCCTTCATTGGGTGAAGATGGTTTGGCTCTAATGTTTAACATGGACATCATGGGGGCTCTGCAAGCTGCGGTTCTACCAAGTGTTCTGGCGTTAGTCATGACAGCGGTTTTCGATGCGACAGGTACGATTCGTGCTGTGGCAGGACAAGCTAACTTGCTGGATAAAGACGGCCAAATTATCGATGGTGGAAAGGCATTAACCGCTGACTCAGTGAGCAGTATTTTTGCAGGGGCAATCGGTGCATCCCCAGCTGCCGTGTATATTGAATCAGCAGCAGGAACTGCTGCGGGTGGTCGTACAGGCTTAACCGCGGTGGTTGTCGGTATTTTATTCTTATTTATCTTGTTCTTATCACCGTTATCTTATCTGGTTCCTGCGTATGCAACAGCGCCAGCGCTAATGTATGTGGGTCTGTTGATGCTGAGCAATGTCTCGAAATTGGATTTCGATGATTTTGTGGATTCGATGTCAGGTCTACTGTGTGCGGTGTTCATCGTATTAACCTGTAATATCGTTACCGGTATTATGTTAGGTTTTGCATCACTGGTTATTGGGCGTATCTGTGCGGGTGAGTGGCGTAAGCTAAACCTAGGTAGCGTCGTTATCGCGGTTCTACTGGTAGCGTTTTATGCTGCCGACCTCGCTATCTAAAGGTAATTCTCATGATAGGGCGGCATCCATTGTCGCCCTTTAACGGATTGTTGCGATTAATTCTAAAGTTAAAATTATTTTCCCGTCAGATAGCCTGTTAAGGATAGAATAGTGGTAAGGCGGAAAATGAAGTGAAAATGCCTATTTTCAATGAGTGACTGCCTTGACTGAAAATCTCATGGTCTGGACGGTGCTATCTCTTACTATGCGGCGGCAGGCAAATTTTGGGTTATCCCGTTATACTTTAAGCTGCGATATTTAGGGTATGCATTAGTCAATAAGTAAGGGCAACATGGAAATTTTCTTTACTATTCTTATTTTGATTTTGGCTGTTTCAGTTTCTGGAGTGGTGACGAAAGTCATCCCCATCCGTATTCCCCTTCCTCTTATTCAGATAGCTATCGGTGCATTGTTGGCGTGGCCTCAATTTGGATTGCATGTCTCTTTTGATCCTGAACTATTTATGGTTCTGTTGATCCCCCCTCTGTTATTCGTCGATGGCTGGAAAACGCCAACCCGTGAATTTTTCCAGAATGGAAGAGAAATTTTTATTCTGGTGTTGGTGCTCGTCTTGGTGACAGTCGTCGGGATTGGGTATCTGATTTACTGGCTAATGCCCGGTATTCCACTTATTGCGGCCTTTGCTCTGGCGGCGGTATTATCTCCAACGGATGCGGTGGCGTTGTCCTCTATTGTGGGTAAAGGGCGCATTCCTAAGCGTATGATGAGCGTTCTAGAGGGTGAAGCATTGATGAATGATGCTTCAGGTCTGGTCGCGTTAAAATTTGCCGTCGCCATTGCGATGGGAACCATGGTCTTCAGTGTCTCTGAGGTTACCATTGAATTTATTAAAGTGGCAGTGGGCGGCTTGTTAGCCGGTGTTGCCGTCACTTGGCTATACAGTAAATCTCTACGTTTGATGAGCCGTTGGAGTGGTGATGATCCTGCAACACAGATCGTATTTATGTTGTTGCTGCCATTTGCATCATACATGATTGCAGAACATATCGGTTTCTCCGGTATTTTAGCCGCGGTGGCGGCGGGTATGACTATCACTAAATCCGGTGTTATTCGCAATGCACCTTTAGCAATGCGCCTGCGTGCGGACAGCGTCTGGTCGATGTTAGAGTTCGTTTTTAACGGTTTAGTGTTCATTATGCTGGGTCTGCAACTACCGGGCATCTGGGAAACGTCGGTCGTTCAAGCGGAACTCGATCCAAGCGTTGAAACGTGGATGCTATTTACCGCAGTCGTTATCATCTATTTCGCCTTACTGATTTTACGTTTCTGTTGGTTGTGGCTGATGAAAAGATTTAGCCGCCTCTTCCTGAAAAAGCGTCCGCTTCAATTTGCAAATTATACTGTGCGTGAGCTGTGGCTAGCTTCTTTCGCGGGGGTTCGCGGAGCTATTACTTTAGCGGGTGTGCTCTCTGTGCCGCTCTTTTTAACGGATGGTTCGCCATTCCCAGCAAGGTATCAGCTTGTCTTTATTGCCGCAGGGGTCATTTTATTCTCTATTTTTGCAGGGGTGGTGGCTCTACCGCTTCTACTGCGTAATTTCCAAGTCGGGGATAAAGAGGCGGATATTAACGAGATTCGCATGGCGAAAGCGGCCATGGCTGAAGTGGCAATTGTCAGCTTGAATAAAATGCAGGAGCGTTTGTCTGCAGATGTTGAGGAGCAATTAGATTCCGAAGATATCAATGAAGTTGCGACAAGGGTCATTGGTCATTTACGTCGCCGGACGGCGGATCAAGACGAAATGGAGCATAACTTGCAGATTGAAAATCTCGAGCGACGTTTCCGGTTGACAGCACTACGTGCAGAGCGTGGTGAGCTCTATCATTTACGTGCTACACGTAAAATTAGCAATGAAACCTTGCAGAGCTTGCTGGTGGATCTGGATTTATTGGAAGCCGTGCTGATCGAAAAAGAGCATTAAAACGAAAAACCGAGTATTCTACGGGCATTCTTGTTTGATAGACAATCGTGCTTAAGAGTGGATAGCAATGTGGTTACTCGTGATTACGACGCTGCTGTGGGCAGCGTCTTTTAGTTTAATGGGGGAATACCTTGCAGGGCAGGTGGATAGCTGGTTATCTGTTCTGATTCGTGTGAGTTTGGCTGCCTTGGTATTCCTTCCTTTCCTTCGCTGGCGTAATTTCAGCACCAAAGTGATCTTGTTGTACATGCTGGTGGGTGCTTGCCAGCTGGGGATCATGTATTACTTTGTTTTCCAAGCCTATAAATACCTGAGCGTGGCTGAATTTTTGCTATTTACGGTATTAACTCCTCTCTACGTCACACTGATTTACGACTTTTTAGAGCGCCAGCGTCTACGTATAGGCTACTTATTTAGCTCTATTCTCGCTGTGATTGGCGCTGCCATTATTCGTTATGATCATTTAAGTGAGTCATTCTGGGTTGGATTGATGTTTGTTCAGCTTGCCAACATCTTCTTTGCCCTTGGGCAAGTTGGTTATAAGCGTTTAATGGAAGTGCATCCTATTCCTCAACACCAAGCTTTTTCGTGGTTTTATATTGGTGCAACCCTGATTTCGTTGGTGGGATGGCTGCTGTTTGGTAATAAGGCGATGGTGCCGACAAGCCAAGCCCAATGGATTGTTTTATTGTGGTTAGGCATGGTTGCGTCGGGTATTGGTTACTTTATGTGGAACTATGGGGCAACGAAGGTGGATGCCGGAACCCTTGCTATTATGAATAACATGATGGTTCCAGCAGGGTTGTTGGTTAACTTTGCAATTTGGCAGCAACACCCTAATTGGATCAGCTTTACCATGGGGTCGAGCCTGATAATTGCTTCTCTGTGGGTGCATAAGCGCTGGATCCTTGAACCGGCTTCACATAAGACAAATTCTCTACCGCGTGATCAGTAGCTGTATTGGTAAATGTTTCAATGGCTGGCTGACGCTGTTCTCCTTCACGACATGCAGCGTACAGTCGGCTCCATAGCCCATTCCCTAATGTTTTTGTCTTAATCAAACCTTGTTTTTCAAAGGAATCGACTGCCCAGTGAGGCAATGCCGCAATACCCATTTTGGCCGCCACCATCTGAATTAAAATTAATGTATTGTCGACGGTTTTAATGTTGGGTGAAACTCCCGCAGGCTGCAAGAAATGACGCCAAATATCAAAGCGTTGACGTTGGACAGGGTAAATCAGCAGCGTCTCTTTGGCGAGATCATGGGGTTCAATCAACGGCTTTTGTGCTAACGGATGGTCATTTGCCACCACCAGCTTCACCTCATAATCAAACATAGGGGTGTAATGTAAGTTTTGCTCCGCAAGAATATCCGAAGTCATGACGATATCTAGTTCTCGTGAGAGCAATTCAGGTTGCGGATCAAACGTCACGCCAGATTTAAAATCAACAGTCACTTGCGGCCATGTCTGTCTGAACTGTTGTAAAGCCGGCGTTAGCCACTGGATACAGCTGTGGCATTCAATAGCAATACGCAAAGTGCTTACGGTTGGCTCATTACAGACGCGAATCGCATCTTTGACCATCGGTAAAATGCGTTGTGCGAGTTGAAGCAACACTTCGCCCTGAGGCGTAAAATGCACAGGTTGGGTTTTACGTACAAACAGTTTGTAGCCTAAGCGATGCTCTAAATCACTGAATTGGTGAGATAGCGCAGACTGAGTCTGATGCAGGTGCGTCGCAGTGGCAGCTAATGATCCGTATTGGCTGAGCGCCTGCAACGTTTTTAAGTGTTTTAATTCGATCATGAGAAACCTTCAAGTTGACGATGAATAATTTGCGCTTGTGCTTTATACAGTACCTGTTGATTATAGATGTGTAAACATCTAGACGGCTAAATATTTTAAGGGGTCAATATGTCTGTTATAAATCATACACTTGGGTTTCCGCGTGTCGGTCTGAAAAGAGAACTAAAACGTGCACAAGAAGATTATTGGGCAGGCAAGATTGACCAAACTGCACTTCTTGAGACGGGCTACCAACTGCGTGTTCGCCATTGGGAACAACAAAAAAATGCAGGGATAGACCTGCTGCCAGTCGGCGACTTCGCATGGTATGACCAAGTATTAACGACCAGTTTATTACTCGGTAACGTTCCACCGCGTCATCAAAATGAAGATGGCACTGTTGATTTAGATACTTTATTTCGTGTGGCTCGCGGTCGTGCCCCAACAGGTAAGCCTGCTGCCGCAGGGGAAATGACAAAATGGTTTAATACTAACTATCACTATATCGTGCCGGAATTCCAGCAAGGACAACAGTTCAAATTGTCGTGGAATCAGCTGTTTGATGAAGTGGATGAAGCGTTGAAGCTTGGGCATAAAGTGAAGCCAGTGGTGATTGGACCGATTACCTACCTATGGCTAGGGAAAGTGAAAGGACCGACATTCGACCGATTATCTTTACTGAAGGATTTACTCCCCGCATACCAAGAGATACTTTCTCGACTCGCTGAAAAAGGTGTGGAATGGGTGCAAATTGATGAACCTGCACTGGTATTAGACTTACCTATCAAATGGCAGCAAGCCTACCAAGAGGCTTATCAAGCCCTCACAGGGAAAACGAATTTACTATTAACCACCTATTTTGACGGTATTAGCCATCACTTGGATGTGATTAAACAACTGCCAGTGCAAGGACTACATGTGGATTTGGTTGCGGGCAAGGATGATATCGCGGCACTGCATCAAGCACTTCCTAAGGACTGGGTGCTTTCGTTAGGGTTAATTAATGGGCGTAACGTATGGAAAGGGGATTTAGGCGAGAAATTTCAACGGGTGAAACCGCTGCTAGGGGAGCGTACTCTTTGGGTCGGTTCATCTTGCTCGTTACTGCATAGCCCAATTGATTTAAATGATGAAACGCGTTTGGATGCCGAAGTGAAAAGCTGGTTTGCGTTTGCACTGCAAAAATGTGAAGAACTGGCGCTATTGACCCATACATTAAATCAGCCTACCACCGAAAATATTGAAAAATTAGAAGCCTATAGTGCGCCAATTCGTGCTCGCCGGACCTCTTCTCGAGTCAATAATACGCAGGTCGCTCAGCGCTTAGCGGCAATTAACGCGAAAGATACCGAGCGTACTCGTCCTTATGTAGAGCGTGCTGAACTTCAGCGCCAACGTTTTAATCTACCGTTGTGGCCAACTACGACAATTGGCTCTTTCCCGCAAACCAGTGAAATTCGTTCTTTGCGTCTTGATTTCAAAAAAGGCAATGTGGATCAACTGAATTACCGTACCAGTATCAGTGAGCACATCAAACAAGCTATCAAGGAGCAGGAGCTACTGGATATTGACGTCCTCGTGCATGGTGAAGCTGAGCGAAATGACATGGTGGAATACTTCGGTGAACACTTTGATGGCTATATCTTTACGCAAAATGGTTGGGTACAGAGTTACGGTTCTCGCTGCGTGAAGCCACCTGTGATCATTGGTGATATTAGCCGCCCAGAAGCTATTACCGTGGAGTGGGCGAAGTATGCACAGTCGTTGACGGATAAACCGGTGAAAGGAATGCTGACAGGTCCGGTGACAATACTGTGTTGGTCATTCCCGCGTGAAGATGTGAGCCGTGAAACTATCGCGAAGCAGATTGCGTTAGCGCTGCGTGATGAAGTGGATGACTTACAAAAGGCGGGCATTGGCATCATTCAAATCGATGAGCCAGCATTGCGAGAAGGCTTACCGCTACGCCGTAATGAATGGAAAGCATATCTCACGTGGGCGGTGGATGCCTTTAAACTGAGTGCTGCTATCGCGGAAGATGAGACTCAGATCCACACCCATATGTGTTACTGCGAGTTTAACGATATCATGGATTCTATTGCCGCATTGGATGCAGATGTGATCACTATTGAAACATCGCGCTCAGATATGGATTTACTCGATGCGTTTGAAGATTTTGATTACCCCAATGAGATTGGTCCAGGTGTTTATGATATTCACTCACCGAACGTACCGAATGTTGAATGGATTGTGGCGTTGCTGCGCAAGGCTGCGCAGCGGGTGCCTGCCGAGCGTTTATGGGTCAATCCAGATTGTGGTTTAAAAACCCGAGGTTGGGAGGAGACTCGCCAAGCGTTAGCTAATATGGTGGAAGCCGCGAAAAAACTGCGTAATGAGTATCAACGCTAACTGAGTAAAAAGCCCACGAATGAGTGGGCTTTTTCATTAGTCTTTCTTGTCACAAGCGGAACTTAGCCAAACAGTTTTTGTTTCAGTAAATTCATACCAATTGACGCTAAATCAATATTTTCAGGTAATTCACCGTTCGGAGTCGCACTATCAACTAAAGTGGGTAGGTACTTGGCAACCATATCTGTTGCTTGTTGTGGATCTAAGCCGACACGTTGAGCGAGTTCTTGGATCCCTGAGTCACCAAAGACTTGCATTAACTGGCTAGCATCCACTGGCAAATTTTCACCTTCTGAAATCCAAGATGAAACAATCCCGCCTAAGCCTTCAGTGTTAAATTTATCGACGACACCAGCGAGCCCGCCTTGCTTTTCAACCCAATCAATAACGGATTGAAACTGTTGCAGTTTATCACCAGCAACCATGCTTAACATTTGATCAAACAGACCCATTTTTGACTCCTCGATAACGTAATTAATGTGTTCAATACCAAGTATGGAACATTTTACAAAAAATAATAGGCGGCTATTTTGGGGAATTTACTCAACAGGTCAATCAAAATTAGAAGGAATAGTGGGAATTAAATACTCACCAAAATACACTGACTAGAAATGCATCAGAATGCTCACAATTTTTATCACACTTTCTTGTGAAGGAATAGAAGGCGGTGCGAAATTATTATCTTGTTAAATTTCAGTATAATAAATGAAAATTGGTTAAATTTTATATTCTCTTTAGTGTGATGGTAGTCATGTGTTTGTGAATTTGATTGTGTGAAAATTCACAATATTCACCAGAATTCACAATATTGTTAGAACTGACAACATCAGGGGGCTAGATGAAAAATATCGTTAACCATGTTGGCGTTATTGGTCTGGGTTCGATGGGAATGGGGATCGCGCAATCACTAATAAGAAAAAATATCCCAACCTATGGATTTGATTTAAATCCTCAAGCGTGTGACGCGCTACTTAAATATGGCGCGCAAGCAACAGGGAAAAATGCAGCGCAGTACGCCCACGAGTTGGATGCAGTGTTGATGGTCGTCGTCAATGGAATGCAAGTTGAAGGGATTTTGTTTGGTGGCGAAAAACCACTGGTAGAGCAGCTTCGCCCAAATACCATCATTGTGTTACACAGCACATTGGCGGCAGAGCAAACGAAGCAGATTGAAAAGCGTCTTGTTGAGTATCAACTTCTATTGGTGGATGCACCGATTTCTGGCGGTGCGATTAAAGCAGCGGAAGGCAAGCTAACGGTAATGGCATCGGGTTCTTCTGAACTATTTACTCAACTTGCTCCTGTATTTGACGCAATTTCTGAACGCTTATATCGAGTGGGAGATGAGGTTGGACTAGGGTCTACCGTGAAAACTATCCATCAGCTGTTGGCGGGTGTTCATATCGCGGTTGCTGCGGAAAGTATGGCGTTGGCGGCAAAAGCGGGAATCAACTTGGATGTGATGTATGACATTGTGACTCATGCCGCAGGAAATTCATGGATGTTTGAAAACCGTATGCAGCATGTTCTTGATGGGGACTACACACCAAAATCGTCAGTGGATATTTTTGTGAAAGATCTTGGTTTGGTGATGCAAACCGGAAAAGCGCTGAATTTCCCACTACCGCTCGCCGCAACCGCTCACCAAATGTTTATTTCAGCCAGCAACGAAGGTTTTGGCTCTCAGGATGATAGCGCGGTGATTAAAACCTTCAAAGGAATTACCTTACCGGAGAAAAAGGTATGACAGTGAAATTAGGCGTGATTGCTGATGATTTTACCGGCGCGACGGATATCGCAGGCTTTATGGTACAAAACGGCTGGAAAGTGGTGCAATTACTGAATGAGCCGAATGAAAATACCCCAATTCCACATGATGTAGATGCCATTGTGGTGAGCTTAAAGAGTCGCTCTTGCCCTGTTGATGGAGCGGTCAGCTCCTCGCTAAATGCATGTCGTTGGTTGAAGGAATCAGCACAATGCCAGCAAATTTTCTTTAAATATTGCTCAACGTTTGATTCAACAGAAAAAGGCAACATTGGTCCTGTCACTGATGCGTTGATGAAGCAGTTGGGTACAGATTTATCCTTAGTTTGCCCTGCACTGCCAGTCAATGGACGTACTGTGGTTCATGGACACTTGTTTGTAAACGGTCAATTACTGAATGAAAGTGGCATGCAACACCATCCAGTCACGCCAATGACTGATGCGAATTTGCTGCGAGTCATGGAAAAACAATCAACAGGGAAGGCTGGGTTGATTAATCTAGCAACAGTGCAGAAAGGGAGCTTGGCAGTCGCTGAACAGTTAGCACAGTTGCGTCAACAAGGCGTGAGTTATGCCGTCGTCGATAGTTTTACCATGGATGACCTGTTGCCTATTGCCCAAGCTTCGCAATCACTGCCTTTATTAACAGGTGGGTCAGGGTTGGGTGCAGCACTAGCAAATATAGATAGCCAAGTGGCATGGGGGCAAAGTGAAAGTCGCGGGATTAAGCCGGCAGGAAAAGACAGGAAAACCGTGATTTTATCAGGTAGTTGCTCACAGATGACCAACAAACAAGTACAGAACTACCAGCGAGTGGCACCAAGTAAGGCGTTAGATGTCGGTGAATGTATCAATAATCCAGACTATGCGAATGCCTTAGCTGCGTGGGTTCAAGCACAGCAAACGACGGGTTTGGCACCTTTGCTTTACGCCACTCAGCCACCGGAGTTATTAAAACAAACACAAGAAAAATACGGCGCCGCATCATCGAGCACGGCGGTGGAAAATGTGTTTGGGCAAGTGGTGACCTTATTGGAGGACCAAGGCTTTAACACGTTCATTATCGCGGGGGGAGAAACCTCAGGGAAAGTGGTTCAGAGCCTTGGAACAGAACAATTAAGTATTGGTTCACCTATCGCACCGGGTGTGCCGTGGGTACAGGATTTAACAAGCGGTAACTGGTTAGCACTGAAATCAGGCAATTTCGGTCAAGAGAATTTCTTCCAGTTAGCACAGGAGATGTTTAATGAGTAATGAAAAGGCGCTACGCCAAGAGTTGGTGGATTGGGCAAAATCGATGTTTAACCGTGGCTACAGTAGCGGCGGCGCTGGCAACATTAGCGCTCGTTTAGCGGATGGCTGCATTATTGTCACCCCGACTAACTCAAGTTTTGGCGATTTAGACCCTGAGCGTCTGAGTAAGCTCGATGCACAAGGAAACTGGATTGATGGTGATAAACCCACAAAAGAAGTTTCTATGCATATGGCAATGTATTTACAACGTGCTGATTGCCAAGCGGTTGTTCACCTGCATTCACCTTGGTTAACGGCATTATCTTGTTTGCCGAACTTAGATACGGCGAACTGCTTACCCCCAATCACACCATACTATGTGATGCGCGTGGGCAAATTACCATTAATTGAATATTTACCGCCAGGTGATGACCGAATCGGTGAAGAAATCGCGAAATTAGCCCCAAATCATAATGCGATTTTACTGTCAAACCACGGTCCGGTTGTCGGTGGAAAAACGTTAAGACAAGCATTTTTCAATGCGGAAGAATTAGAAGATACCGCTCGCTTGTACATTACATTACGTCCACATGGCTTCACAACGTTAACGCCAGAGCAAGTTCATGAGCTCGAAAGCCGTTACCCACAGAAATGAGGTGATAGACATGGCTAAATTTGCAGCAAATCTCAGCATGATGTTTAACGAAGTCCCATTTATTCAACGTTTTGAACGTGCTGCTCAAGCTGGGTTTAAAGGGGTTGAATATCTTTTTCCTTACGAAGAAGATGCGGATGCTATTGCGGGTGAATTGAAAAAACATCAACTTACTCAAGCGCTATTTAATATGCCCGCAGGAAATTGGGGTGCCGGCGAACGAGGAATGGCATCTCTTCCTGGGCGTGAAGCTGAATTTGCTCAAGGCGTGCAAACGGCGCTGAAATACGCTAAAGCCCTTGGGTGTAAGCAAGTGCATGCAATGGCAGGTAAAGTGGATGAAAAATTCACTTTTGAAGAGCAAAAAAACTGTTTTATTAAGAACATACAACAGGCTGCGGATGTGATGGCGGAGCATGGAATTCGTGTGCTTATCGAGCCAATTAATACCCGCGATATGCCGGGGTATTTCTTAACGACCCAAAAGCAGGCTGAAGCGCTGTTACCTGAAATCAATCGCGAAAATGTATTTATTCAATTGGACTTGTATCACTGCCAGATTATGGAAGGTGACTTATTGAAAACAATTGAGCGTCTTTGGGGTAAATTTAGTCATATTCAGATAGCATCAGTACCTTTTCGCCATGAACCGGATAGCGGTGAAGTCAATTACCCATGGATTTTTAATCAACTCGATGAAATGGGATATGAAGGCTGGCTGGGATGTGAATACCACCCAGCCGGACGCACCGAAGACGGTTTAGGCTGGCTCAAGCAAGCTAATTCCTAGGAGAACCGCATGATCCCTTCCGAACGTCGTGATTTTATTTATCGCTATGTCTATGAGCACCAAACTGTGTCTATCAATGACTTAGTTGGCTTAATGAATGTGTCTCATATGACGGTTCGACGTGATATTCGCATGTTGGAAGAGGAAGGGAAGGTTGTCGGAATTAGCGGTGGAGTTCGGTTAAATGATGCGTTACGCCAAGAGCTACCATGGAGCGAGAAGGCGAGGCTGCATCATCAAACCAAACGCGAAATCGGTCAATTTGCCAGCTCACTGGTTGAAGATGGTCAGGTGGTTTACCTCGATGCGGGAACAACCACGTTTGAAATCGCGCGTGTGTTAGGTGAGCGTTTTAATCTCACCATTGTGACCAATGATTTTTCTATCATGCAATATTTGATGAATAAATCGCAGCTGAATTTGTATCACACTGGTGGACAGGTTGATAAACGCAATCACTCTTGTGTGGGAAATACAGCCGCAGCCATGTTGCGAACACTGAATGTGGATATCGCGTTTATTAGCACCAGCTCATGGGACTTGCAACATGGCGTGTCCACGCCTCATGAGGAAAAAGTTCAAATAAAACAAACTTTATTGGATGTAGCCCGTCGATGTGTACTGGTTTCAGACAGCAGTAAATTCGGTAAATACGGTATGTTTCGTGTTTGCCCATTAGATCAATTGCACGACATCATTTGTGATAAACATTTACCGCCTGATGTCGTGCAACGGATAGTCGAAAAAAATATAAAACTTCATTTAATAAATACATAAAAAAACATCTTACCGAGTGATGCATAGCCCGTCAGGGCTATAGCAAGGAGAATGACAATGAAAGTTATTATTACTGGTGGCGCAGGTTTTCTGGGCCAGCAGCTAGCCGCTGCTTTACTTAAAAACAACCAAGGATTAAAATTTAGCCAACTCGTTTTAGCGGATATTCAATGCCCTACATCACCAATTGAAGATTCTCGCGTGAGTTGTGTTGCGTTAGATTTAACTCAGCCAGAAGCCGCAGATAAATTGATTGATGCGCAAACCGATGTGGTTTTTCACCTCGCTGCGATTGTGAGTAGCCACGCAGAAAGCGATTTCAATTTAGGTATGAAAGTAAATTTTGATGCGACGCGTCAATTACTTGAAGCCGCTAGAGCTAAAAACCCTGCCATCAAATTCCTTTTCACCAGCTCCCTTGCGGTATTTGGTGGTGAATTACCTGATGTAATCACCGACCTTTGCGTGGTAAACCCTCAGTCTTCTTATGGCGCTCAAAAAGCCATGTGCGAACTGATGGTGAACGATTATTCACGTAAAGGGTATGTCGATGGTCGAGTGATGCGCTTACCAACCATTAGTATTCGTCCTGGCGTCCCGAATAAAGCAGCGTCTTCTTTTGCTAGCGGTATTATCCGTGAGCCTCTTAATGGGATTGAGAGTGTTTGTCCTGTGTCTCCAGCGCTGGCTCTATGGTTATCTAGCCCAGAAACGGTCATCAACAACTTTATCCATGCAGTGTCGATTCCTGCGGAAAAATTTGGTCTTTCACGCACCGTGAACCTGCCCGGGATCACCGTGACAGTGCAAGATATGATTGATGCACTGCGTGATGTTGCAGGACAACAGGCCGTTGATTTAATTCGTTTTGAACCGGATGAAGCGATTAATCGCATTGTGGCAAGTTGGCCAGGTAAATTTGATATTCGCCGTGCACTGGATTTAGGTTTTAGAGCTGATGGATCATTTAGCGATGCGATCCGTTCATTTATTAAGCATCATAGCGCGAAAAAATAGGAGATTAAATAATGTCCTATATTCCTATTATTGGCCTCGCGGTGGCCATATTTGTCCTTATCTTTTTAGTATTACGAACGCGTGTTCACGCACTGTTAGCCATGCTAATTGCCGCTGCAATTGCGGGGTTATCCGGTGGGCTAACCGCGGCTGAAACCATCACGGTGATCACAAAGGGCTTTGGCTCGACCCTCGGTAGCATTGGTATTGTTATCGGTCTCGGGGTGATGATGGGAAGGGTGCTGGAAGTTTCAGGTGCTGCTGAGCAAATAGCCTATAGCTTTATCAAATGGTTAGGGAAAAAACGTGAAGAGTGGGCACTGGCAATCACCGGCTATATTGTCAGTATTCCTATCTTTGTGGACTCGGCATTCGTCATTCTTTACCCGTTGGCAAAGGCATTAGCCAAAAATGGTAAACGGAGCATATTAACGCTTGGGGTCGCATTAGCGGGTGGGTTAGTGGTAACTCACCATACTGTACCACCAACACCGGGTCCTTTAGGGGTCGCAGGTATCTTTGGGGTTGATGTTGGTGCGATGATTTTAGCGGGTATGGCGCTCGCGGTACCATGTGTCATCGGTATTGTGTTCTATGCCAAATGGCTAGGAACCAAATACCCTGAGTTTATGCCAGATGAGACGGGCAGCGAAGATCTAAAAGAAGTGCATGCACGTTACATGGAAGAAAAAGCGAATAAACCATTACCAAGCTTATTCTTATCATTGTTACCTATTATTACGCCAATCTTGTTGATTTTTATTAATGCTATCAACGGATTATTGCTAAAAACGGCCACCTTCCAAGGCATGGATGATAACTGGTACTTCCAATCATTCCAATTCTTAGGCGCCCCGATTATTGCACTCTCAATTAGCGTATTGATTTCAGTCTATACGTTAATGCCAAAAGCCTCGAAAGAAGAAGTCATTGACCGTATGGAAGAGGGATTGCAGGCGGCAGGGATTATCTTACTGGTCACGGGGGCTGGTGGTGCATTAGGTGCAGTATTACGTGATAGTGGTACGGGAACAATTTTAGCGGAGCACGTTGCGAATTTACCGATTACGCCAGTGCTAATACCGTTCATTATTGCCACGTTAGTGCGTTTAATTCAGGGATCAGGAACGGTTGCAATGATCACCGCAGCATCGATTTCTGCGCCAATTATTAGCCAAATCCCTGATATCAACTTATTAGTTGCCGCTCAAGCAGCAACAATGGGCTCTCTGTTCTTCGGTTACTTTAACGACAGCCTTTATTGGGTTGTGAACAGAATGATGGGGATTAAAGACGTTAAACAGCAAATGATAGTTTGGTCTATCCCAACAACAATAGCGTGGGCTATCGGGTTGGTTGGCGTCTTGATCCTTGATGTTGTGCTGTAAGTCTAGCACATTGATATTGTAATATTTTTTATCTTCTGCCTATCCAAAGCGCCTATTCAGGCGCTTTTTTTCGATAATCGCAAACATTCATCTATACTGGGTGTATCTCATCATTAGCTTTAATGTCACCGGACTTTATTTGTGATATATATCTCATTTTCATGAAAATGAAGTGAATCAGTTTCTATTAAAAGCGATATTGGTCACTAAATTAAGTCGAGCTAAGCGCTATATTGACTATAACGTACTAATTCAATGATGCCATTGTGTAAAGGAGTTTGATATGTCTGACGTTTTCCACTTAGGTTTAAAAAAGAGTGACTTACAGGGTGCAACTGTTGCTATTGTTCCTGGGGATCCTAACCGTGTTGAAAAAATTGCACGTCTGATGGATAACCCTGTGCATTTGGCTTCATTACGTGAATTCACTTCATGGCGTGGTGAACTTGATGGAAAAGCCGTGATTGTTTGCTCCACAGGTATTGGTGGTCCATCAACCTCTATCGCAGTTGAAGAGCTAGCTCAGCTAGGCATCCGCACTTTCTTGCGTATCGGTACAACAGGTGCAATCCAAGAAAACATCAATGTAGGTGATGTTTTAGTGACTACCGGTGCAGTGCGTTTAGATGGTGCAAGTCAGCATTTTGCTCCGCTGGAATTCCCTGCGGTTGCTGACTTTACTTGTACTAATGCGCTGTATGCTGCGGCGACAGAAGCGGGTGCAACTGTTCATGTTGGTATTACTGCATCTTCAGATACTTTCTACCCAGGTCAAGAGCGTTACGACACCTATACAGGTCGTGTGATGCGCCACTTCAGAGGCTCAATGAAAGAGTGGCAGGATATGGGCGTGATGAACTATGAGATGGAATCTGCAACGCTGTTAACTATGTGTGCAAGCCAAGGTCTGCGTGCAGGTATGGTTGCTGGCGTTATCGTTAACCGTACTCAGCAAGAAATTCCAAATGAAGCGCTTCTGAAAAAAACAGAAGGCAATGTTCTGAGCATTGTTGTCGAAGCGGCTCGTCGCCTGCTGTAATCCTAATTAGCTGACCCGTTTACTGACTTCACTCGGTTGTGGATTTTCGGTAAACGGGTTCAGTTATCATCATGCTACCCATGTATCTTAAATATTCTTGTATCTCTAATTGATCAGCGCAAAATTTATTTTCTCGCGTTTTTCTTATTCCCTTCATCGATGAATCTGTTATTGTCATTTAAAACAATGAATAGAAGCCTCTTAAGTTACTCAAATTACAAGTAATTGATAATTTCGTTTATTTTTAGTTTGAGCAATGACAGCGCTAAAAAGGGAAAACGTATGTCAACCAAACCTTACCTTCACCCCTCTGTACTGCCTTTAACCGGTGGAATTAACTTTCGTGATTTAGGTGGAAAAAAACTATCCAACGGCGGAAAAATTAAACCTGGGGTTTTATTTCGCTCAGGTGCATTAGACCGCTTAACCCAAGATGATGAAAAAGTCTTACAGTCACAAAACCTTTTCCAAATCATCGACTATCGCGATGAAGCTGAAATTTTGGATAAACCGGATGTGGTGTGGAGTGGCGCTCATTATGTGCATGCCCCTGCGAACCCGCTGGCAAAAGAAGTGAGTGCGAATTTAGATAAACTCACACCAGAAGTGCTAGAAAAATTTGATCCTCAAGCTTTCATGTTCCGCCTTTACGAGTTACTTCCATTGAATAATGCGGCATATCATCAATTGGTCAGCATGTTGAAGCAACCGGAAAAAGGTGGTCTTGTGCAACACTGTGCAGTCGGTAAAGACCGCACTGGAATTGGCTCGGCTTTAGTACTATTTGCGCTGGGGGCGGATGTTAATACGGTGATGGACGATTACCTATTAACCAATGAAACGTTAGCGCCATTCCGTAATCACCTACTGGAAGAATTTTCAAAAACTATGAGCGAGAATGTGGTAAAAAAATTCGAGTACGTGTTCTCCGTACGTGAAGAATTCTTACAGACTGCATTGAAAAGCATAGAAAATAATTATGGTGATGTGGATAAATGGCTAGAAAAAGATTTTGGCTTAGATAACGCTCAACGCAGCGTGCTACAAAGTTACTTCCTCGAATAATCTAATAAACACTGAAGTTGCAATGAGCGGGTTTTGTTGCAACTTTATTTACTTCCTATAACTATAATAGTGTTATTCAACTCATTAAAATTAGGAACGAACCCTTGAGCATCAATGAAATTGTCACTGCCATTACGGAATTCACT
Source organism: Providencia sp. PROV209 (assembly GCF_028479485.1). Classification (NCBI taxonomy): domain Bacteria; kingdom Pseudomonadati; phylum Pseudomonadota; class Gammaproteobacteria; order Enterobacterales; family Morganellaceae; genus Providencia; species Providencia sp. PROV209. Next base: position 120,076 of record NZ_JAMPNR010000022.1, read on the forward strand.
CGTGCTCACGAAGTGTGGGCGATCCCTATTGTCTTCATTCTTGCCTTTGGCGAATCACTCGCTTTTCTCTCTTTATTGCTCCCCGCAACCGTGATTTTACTTGGACTTGGTGCGTTGATTGGTGAAAGTGAAATCGCCTTCTTTCCGATTTGGTTAGCCGCCGTCTTGGGCGCATTTTTTGGCGATTGGGTCTCTTATTGGTTTGGTTTTCACTATAAAGAAAAAGTCCGTGAAATGTGGCCGATTTCTCGTAACCCTGAAATGATAGATAAAGGTCATCGTTTCTTTGAGAAATGGGGTGTTTGGGGGATTTTCTTTGGGCGGTTTTTTGGACCTTTGCGCGCGGTCGTTCCTCTTGTCGCAGGAATTTGTGAAATGCGCCAACGCCATTTTCAAATTGCCAACTTCGCATCCGCAATGATTTGGGCATTTGGCATTTTAGCACCGGGGGCGCTTGGCTTACGTTGGTTCGCTAGTTGGATGGGATAAGCTGCGAAGCTGCTCGCAAAAAGTCGCCATAGGGAGATTTACCTCTGGACACTTATACAGTATCCCATTACCTTACTCTAGATTTTAAAAAGTAAGGATGGATTCGTGGATACCTCTCTTTTATATGCAATTATTGGTGCCTTAAGTGGCATTTTGGTCGGCGGTTTAGCGGTCTGGTTTTCTATTGTCCAAAAAATAGCGGGGAAAGAGCGAGAGCTACAAGAGGTATACCGTCAATTGGCCGCGAGCGATGAGAAAAATGTACATTTGGCTCAATGGAAAGAGGAATGCGACAAGCTTGACCAAGAGCTACGTACACAGCGGGACATTAACCGTGAACAAGAGGCTGAGCTGCGAGAGGTGATGACTCGCTTTGAACAAGCTCAACTGGCGAACGAAGAGAAACAGCGAATTTTGCAAAATAGTGAGCAGCGCCTCACGGCACAGTTTGAAAATTTAGCTAATCGTATATTTGAGCAGAACGAACGGCGTGCTTCTGAGCAACATCAGAAAAACTTAATGGCGATGTTGTCACCTTTTCGTGAACAACTTGAAGGGTTTCGCCAACAAGTACAACAAAGTTATGGTGAAGAGGCAAAAGAGCGTCATACGCTAACCTATGAGATTCGCCAGTTACAGCAACTGAATAATCAAATGACCAAAGAAGCGGTCAACTTAACACGAGCTTTAAAGGGCGATAATAAAATTCAAGGGAATTGGGGCGAGACCATTTTAACTCGGATTTTAGAGGTATCGGGTTTGCGCCGCGGTAGTGAATTTGAAACACAAGTCAGTATCAATACGGGCTATAATAGCCGCTACCAGCCAGATGTCATCATTCATCTTCCTGAAGGCAAAGATGTCGTTGTTGACGCAAAAATGTCGTTGGTCGCTTATGAACATTACTTTAATAGTGATGACCCAGAACAGCAGCAGCAAGGTATCAAAGATCATGTGGCATCCATTCGGAACCATATGAAAATGTTAAGCCGTAAAGATTATCATCAGTTACCAGGGGTTCGCTCTTTGGACTATGTGCTCATGTTTATCCCTATAGAGCCTGCATATTTATTAGCATTAAAAGAAGCTCCTGAGCTACTTGATGAAGGATTAAAACTGAATATCATGTTGGTCTGTCCATCCACATTGTTGGTGGCAGTACGTACCATTAATAATTTGTGGCGATATGAACGGCAAGAGCAAAATGCGCAAGAAATCGCCGATAGAGCCGCTAAAATGTACGATAAACTGCGTTTGTTTATCGATGATATGCAGGTATTAGGTTCTAGCCTAGAAAAAGCAAATCACACATATTCATCAGCCATGAAGCGTCTTGCTGAAGGTCGAGGTAATTTGCTAGCTCAGGCGGAAAGTTTTAAAGAGTTAGGCGTGGAAGTTAAGCAATCTATAGACCCTCAGCTAGCAGAGCGGGCTGACAAGTCTAATTGTGCGGAATCTTAGAGTTATAATAGGGTTTTCACTCAAAGGCTGTTACACTTCTCAAAAAAGTTTGAACGATTAACAGGCATAATAGAAATGACCGAACCAACAAAAGAAACCATTGATTTTGGTTTCCGTACTGTAGAGAAAGAAGAAAAAGCTGGCCTCGTAGCAAATGTTTTTCACTCTGTAGCCTCTAAATATGACCTGATGAATGACTTAATGTCTTTTGGTATTCATCGCATTTGGAAACGTTTCACAATCGAAGCGAGTGGTGTGCGTCGTAATCAACGCGTGCTTGACCTTGCGGGTGGAACGGGTGACCTCACTGCAAAATTCTCTCGCCTTGTTGGTGAAAAAGGCGAAGTGGTTCTCGCAGATATCAACGACTCTATGTTAAAAATGGGACGTGAAAAACTGCGCGATTTAGGCATTGTCGGTAATGTTAATTACGTACAAGCTAATGCGGAAGAGTTACCATTCCCTGATAACTATTTTGATTGTATTACCATCTCGTTTGGCTTACGTAACGTGACAGACAAAGACAAAGCTCTGCGTTCTATGTTCCGCGTTCTCAAACCAGGTGGACGCCTATTAGTGCTTGAGTTCTCTAAGCCAGTTATTGAACCTTTGAATAAAGCTTATGATGCATACTCATTCCACATTCTACCGCGTATTGGTCAAGCGATTGTGAATGACCCTGAGAGCTATCGTTACTTAGCTGAGTCCATCCGTATGCACCCAAATCAAGAAACCTTGAAAGGGATGATGGAAAATGCAGGTTTCGAGCAAGTCTCTTATGACAATATGACTGGCGGTATTGTTGCATTACATAAAGGGTTTAAATTCTAAGATGGAAGCACCATCAGCGCATATTGAAAATCCCAATACTGTTTTGTATTCCGTAATGACAGCATTCATGGAAACATCCTTGAACCATATGTTGTTCAAGGAAAAAGTGCTACAACCAGCAAGAATGCGTTTAGCGGGTAAAGTGATGGGAATAGAGCTCAAAGAGCTGAATAAAACCCTAACATTAGTTTTTGCTGAAAATCATGTTGATGTTTTAAGTGAATGGCAAGAACCCGCAGACTGCACCATTAAAACATCGCTATTTACCTTGATTAAGCTGAAAGATAAGCAGCAGCTTTCACAGTTAATCAATCACGGTGATATTGTGATTGAAGGCGATATGCAGATTGTGCAGCACTGGTCGTCATTATTGGATTTAGCGATCTGGAATCCAGCACACTATTTATCCCCTTATATTGGTGATATTGCTGCAGAAGGTATTAGTAAAGTATTGGGCAAAGGGGCGTGTCTTGCTTCCCGATTAGTTAGCCGCCAAAAAACTTACGTTAAAGACATTATTCTGGAAGAGTGGAAAATGGCGCCTAGCCAGCTGGAATTAGTGCACTTTAGCGATGAAGTTGAGCAAGTTTCAAATTCAATGAGTCAATTAGAACAGCGACTCAATCAGTTGGAGGAGAAGAATGTCTCCCGGTGAAATAAAACGCCTTTACTTCATTATTCGGGTTTTTCTCTCTTATGGACTAGATGAGCTGATTCCTAAAATTAAGCTGACATTGCCTTTAAGAATTGGGCGATTAGGTTTTTTTTGGATCAAAAATAAACACAAAGATAAAGATCTTGGTGAGCGCCTACGTTTGGCGCTGCAGGAGTTGGGGCCAGTTTGGATCAAATTTGGTCAAATGCTTTCGACTCGCCGAGATTTATTTCCCCCTACCATTGCCGATCAACTTTCATTATTACAAGATAAAGTCGCAAGTTTCGACGGTAAGTTAGCGCGTCGCTATATTGAGGAGTCGCTTGGCGGACCGTTAGAACAATGGTTTGATAATTTTGATGAGCAAGCTTTGGCGTCAGCATCTATTGCCCAAGTGCATACAGCCATATTAAAAGAGAATGGCAAAGACGTTGTTTTAAAAGTCATTCGCCCAGATATCCTGCCAGTTATCAAAGCAGATATTAAGTTGATGTACCGAATTGCTAATTGGGTTCCACTTCTTCCAGATGGACGACGTTTACGCCCAAAAGAAGTTGTTCGTGAGTACGAAAAAACGTTAATTGATGAATTAAATTTACTTCGTGAATCCGCGAATGCAATTCAACTTCGTCGTAATTTTGAAAACAGCGCCATGCTGTATATTCCCGAGGTTTATCCAGACTATTGTCGTGAAAACGTGATGGTGATGGAGCGTATTTATGGTATTCCTGTTTCCGATATTGCGGCTTTAGAAGCTCAGGGAACCAACATGAAATTGTTGGCGGAAAGAGGCGTAAAAGTCTTCTTTACCCAAGTATTTCGTGACAGTTTCTTTCATGCAGATATGCATCCCGGCAATATTTTTGTTAGCTATGAGCACCCTGAAGACCCTCTCTATATAGGAATTGACTGCGGAATTGTGGGTTCTCTCAATAAAGAAGACAAACGCTATTTAGCTGAAAACTTTATTGCCTTCTTTAATCGTGATTACCGTAAAGTGGCTGAGCTGCATGTCGATTCCGGTTGGGTTCCCGCAGATACCAACGTTGAAGATTTTGAATTTGCCATTCGCACTGTTTGCGAACCTATTTTTGAAAAACCATTGGCGGAAATTTCATTTGGGCATGTGTTATTGAACCTGTTCAATACCGCTCGTCGCTTTAATATGGAAGTTCAACCACAGTTAGTGTTATTACAAAAAACCTTATTGTATGTTGAAGGGCTTGGTCGTCAGCTATACCCACAACTGGATTTATGGAAAACGGCAAAGCCATTCTTAGAAGATTGGATTCATAGCCAAGTAGGGCTTCCTGCAATCACTAAAGCGTTAAAAGAGAAAGCGCCTTATTGGGCAGAAAAAATGCCTGAAATCCCTGATTTAATTTATGGGGCATTAAAACAGCATCGATTCTTGCAGTCTAATATTGATCAGCTTACTCAAGAGTTAAAGCATCAACGCACGAAACAACGTAAATCACAGTACCTATTAGGAATTGGGGCAACTTTCATTCTTTGTGGTAGCTTATTCTTTATTTCTGACTTAACCCGAATTGCAGCAGCATTTATGGCTGTGGGTGCATTGTCGTGGCTTGTAGGTTGGTGTAAAGGAGAGGATAATTAAGTAGACTTTGTTTTGCGACAAGTTTATAAGGCTGTGATCATTTCCGTATTTAGCGTTGGTTGTATATAATAGAGTTAGTTACAATTGATCCCAAAACTATAGAGGTATTAACAATGGAATCAACATTTGCAATGGCTTCTTTCGGCAGCCCTTGGCAATTAATTATTATTGCTTTGCTTATTATTTTAATTTTCGGCACCAAAAAACTGCGTTCTTTAGGTTCCGATTTAGGTGAGTCACTGAAAGGCTTTAAAAAAGCAATGAGTGATGATGAAGCTGCAAAAGCAAAAGCAGAGCAAGAAAAGCAAGATGCTGATTTTGCAACCAAAAATATCACGGAACAACAGGCTGCTGAGAAAAAAGACAGCCCAGTTGAGAGCAAAAATAAAGAGCAGGGATAAACCGTGTTTGACATAGGTTTTAGTGAACTACTGCTAGTTGCAATCATCGGTCTTGTGGTATTGGGCCCTCAACGTCTACCAGTAGCAGTGAGAACTGTTGCTGGTTGGATTCGTGCTATGCGTTCTATGGCCACTAATGTCCAGAATGAACTATCACAAGAATTGAAATTGCAAGAACTGCAAGAGACTCTTAAAAAAGTCGAAGAGAAAGCAGGTTTGGAAACGCTTTCTCCGGAACTTAAAAAATCGATGGATGATTTGCGCCATGCTGCTTTGTCTTTACAAAGTGGTTATCAAGCAACAACCAACGACGTCCAATCTGAGTTGAACAAAGCAAAAGAGATCACAGAAAACTACGATGCAGCGGTAAAGGAATCCCATGCTAGTTCTTCGCAAACTCAAGAGTCAGACCCTGATCCTGAGTATGCTGCTAAGATGGCTGCGGTTGTTGAAGAAAAAACAGCTTCAACAGCACCAACAGACTCTAAGCCACTCGATGCTAAAGTAACAAACTCCAATCAAACAGAAAGTGAAAAATAACACATGGCTGTCAATGATGCTCAACCACTTATTAGCCACCTGATTGAACTTAGAAAGCGGCTACTAAACTGTTTGATTACGGTATTAATCGTCTTTGCGGCGCTGGCTTATTTTTCAAATGATATTTATCGCCTTGTTGCTGCGCCTTTGATTGATAAGCTACCTGTTGGCTCTCAAATGAGTGCGACAGATGTAGCATCGACGTTTTTTACCCCAATTAAACTGACCATGATGGTATCTGTGTTTATTTCGATACCTGTCATTTTGTACCAGATTTGGGCTTTCATCGCGCCTGCGTTATATAAGCATGAGCGTCGGTTAATGCTGCCACTGCTGGTTTCAAGTAGCTTCCTATTCTATTTAGGAATGGCATTTGCTTATTTTGTGGTATTCCCGTTAGCTTTTGGTTTCTTTGTAAAAACAACACCAGATAGCGTTAACTTTATACCTGATATCAGTAAGTACCTCAGTTTTGTCATGACATTATTTCTGGCATTTGGGGCTGCATTTGAAGTGCCAATAGCGATAATTTTATTATGCTGGACTGGCGTAACGACACCTGAATCTCTCAGACGTAAGCGTCCATATATCTTAGTGGGTGCATTTATTGTCGGGATGTTCCTGACTCCTCCAGATGTACTATCACAAACTTTACTTGCGGTACCAATGTACTTGCTATTTGAGCTTGGGGTCTTACTATCTAATTTCTATGTTGGCAAAGGTCGACGTAGAGATGAAGATGAGGAGCCAGAAGAATAGCCATAGTAGGCGACTCTTGTGAAAAAAAGCCCATTTAATCAATGGGCTTTTTTTATGTGTTCAATATTTAAATATGATGCCAAAGTCTACTCAATAGCTTTTTTAAATTGAGTATTATCAATGACTTTTTCAACCGTGGTATTTAATATATTGAGCAAGAGGATTGAACGAGATTCGCCATTAGGTTCATTAAAAATAGCGTTAACACCTGCAAAAATACCTTCAGTAATCACAACATTATCTCCATGGGAAGGGAGGTCCGGTGATTGGGTATGGCTGATAGGTGTTTGCTGTATCAGCTCAATAATCTCTTCGGGAACTTCAGCGGGTAATGCACCGAAGCGAATAAAATGGCTGACCCCTCGGGTAGATTGGATCGTTGTTGTATGAATTTGCTCATGATCGAACTTAACAAACAGGTAATTAGGAAACAGCGCTTCAGTGACAACCGTACGCTTTCCACGAACGACTTTCTCCATTTCGGTCATGGGGGTCATACATGCCACATTTTGGCGAGTTAAATGTTCAACAGCCCTTTCCAATTGTCCTCGTTTGCAATACAGCAAATACCATTTTTCCATTTTTTGATCCCATCCAACAAATTTATGCTCATGATAACAAATTAAGGCATAAGAATGTGACTAATGATGAATGGCACAATATTATTCATGCACACAAGTATAGATTAATTCAGTAGTTACAAAATTAGCTATACGATAAACACAGCAGTTAATACTTTTTGTAGGAGACACCATGGATATCTTTTTACTGAGTAACGGCAAACTTTCCGGGAACCCTGTATGGCTAAGTTATGCATTGCCAAGAATCAATGAAATGATTGAACGTAAAAACATTAAGTCAGCAGTATTGGTACCGTATGCTGTTTTACGTGGTTCTCATGATGAGCGAGCGGAGCAATTGAGCGATGCTTTAGGTATTAAAGTGACTTCGATTGAGCATTTCGAAAGCCCTGTAGAAGCAATTGAACAAGCCGAATGTATTCTGGTGAGTGGTGGTAATACATGGTGGTTAAATAAATGCTTACATGAGAATGGGCTAATAGTCGCAATTCAACGTGCTGTACGTGAACGTGGTGTACCTTATATTGGTTGGAGCGCAGGTTGTAATGTGGCGACCCCAAGTATCAGAACAACAAATGATATGCCAGTAAGCAATGCCGTAATTATGCCGTCTCTGGGGCTATTCCCAATGCAAATAAACCCTCATTATATCGATGCTCATATTTCTGGGCACATGGGCGAAACCCGTGATGAGCGTTTACAAGAGTTCTGTGTTATCAACCCTCATGAGGTTGTTGTTGCATTACGTGAAGGGAGCGGATTGCAGATTAAAGGAAATGAGCTGAGTTACTTCAGCGGCAAAAATGAAGGCTTTAAACTGTTTCAGCACAACAAAACATTCCCTGAGCAATTTGATACCGTATCATTAAAGGAACATGTTCCGTTTGATTGCAAGTAAAGTGATATACTTGAACTGAACATCTTGATTATTAAGTATGTTTAACAGTAACTTGTAACCTTGGCTGGGAACCTTATAATGAGGTTCCCCCTGTAATAGTAAAAGAAGATAATGAAATACCGTGACCTTAGAGATTTCATCGCGCAGCTTGAAAAGCAAGGCGAATTAAAACGCATTACGATGGAAGTCGATCCTTACTTGGAGATGACTGAAATCGCAGATCGTACACTAAGAGCAGGGGGACCAGCCTTATTATTCGAAAACCCTAAAGGCTATAACATGCCTGTCTTATGTAACTTGTTTGGTACAACTAAACGCGTTGCCATGGGAATGGGGCAAGAAGACATTAAAGCATTGCATGATGTGGGCAAGTTACTCGCTTTCTTGAAAGAGCCAGATCCTCCGAAGGGGTTCCGTGACTTAATGGATAAGTTGCCGAAATTCAAGCAAGTGCTGAATATGCCAGCTAAACGCTTAAGCTCTGCACCTTGTCAGGAAGAGATTTGGGCTGGAGATGATGTTGATTTAACAAAAATCCCCGTTATGCATTGTTGGCCTGAAGATGCAGCACCCTTGATTACTTGGGGGTTGACTGTGACCAAAGGTCCTCATAAAGAACGCCAAAATTTAGGCATCTATCGCCAGCAAGTGTTGGGTAAGAACAAAGTGATTATGCGCTGGTTGTCTCATCGTGGTGGCGCATTAGATTTCCAAGAATGGTGCCAAGCTCACCCCGGTGAGAGATTCCCTGTCGCTGTCGCATTGGGGGCTGATCCTGCAACAATTTTAGGTGCGGTGACGCCTGTTCCAGATACCTTATCTGAATATGCATTTGCAGGATTGCTCCGTGGCAATAAAACGGAAGTAGTGAAATGTATTTCTAATGATTTAGAAGTACCAGCAGGGGCTGAAATCATTCTTGAAGGGTATATTGAACCGGGAGAGATGGCACCGGAAGGTCCTTATGGTGACCACACTGGTTATTATAATGAAATTGATGATTTCCCAGTGTTTACTGTTACCCACGTCACTCAGCGCCGTGATGCAATATATCACTCGACTTATACAGGGCGCCCGCCGGATGAGCCTGCGGTATTAGGGGAAGCCCTGAACGAAGTTCTAGTTCCTATTTTACAGAAACAGTTCCCTGAGATAGTCGATTTCTATTTACCACCAGAGGGTTGCTCATATCGTCTGGCTGTCGTTACCATGAAAAAACAGTATGCAGGACACGCAAAAAGAGTAATGATGGGAGTCTGGTCTTACCTGCGTCAGTTTATGTACACTAAGTTTGTCATTGTCTGTGATGATGACATCAATGCTCGTGATTGGAAGGATGTTATTTGGGCGATTACAACGCGCATGGATCCCGCTCGTGACACCGTGATGATGGAAAATACACCGATTGATTATCTTGATTTTGCATCACCAATTTCCGGATTAGGTTCCAAAATGGGCATGGATGCGACCAATAAATGGCCGGGAGAAACCAATCGAGAATGGGGACGCCCTATTGTCATGACTCAGAGTGTTAAGTCCCGTGTGGATGACATCTGGGAACAGTTAAATATTATTGAAAAGTAAGAGGAAAACCATGGCAACTTTGAGCTGTAAAGTCACATCTGTTGAATCAATCACGGATACAGTTTATCGGGTTATTTTGTTGCCAGATGGTCCTTTTCACTTTAAAGCTGGTCAGTATTTAATGGTCGTTATGGATGAAAGAGACAAGCGACCATTCTCCATGGCCTCTACGCCTGAAAATAATCAATCTATTGAGCTACATATCGGTGCATCGGAATTCAATTTATACGCAATGGCTGTAATGGATCGTATTTTAGAACAGCAACGTATTGATATTGATATCCCTCACGGAAAAGCATGGTTTCGTGAAAATAGCTCAAATCCAATGATCTTGATTGCGGGTGGTACTGGCTTCTCCTATACCCATTCTATTTTGCTGGCAGCCCTTGCTGAAAATCCTCAACGTGACATTACTTTTTATTGGGGTGGGCGTCAGTTAGAACATCTGTATGATTTGGGAGAGCTTCAAGCTATTAGTGAACGATATCCAAATCTGAAAGTGATCCCTGTTGTTGAACAGCCTGATGATAATTGGCGCGGAAGAACGGGAACTGTCTTGAGCACGGTATTAGAAGATTTCGGTGATTTGTCAGGTCATGATATCTATATTGCAGGTCGTTTTGAGATGGCGAAGATTGCACGGGATAGGTTTTGTGGTGAGCGGAATGCAAAGGCAACTCAATTGTTTGGTGATGCCTTCGATTTTCTATAACGCGTCATCTTTCAAGTTGTAGGGGGGCTTCATAAAGCTACCCTATCACATACTCCAGTATGCTCAAGAGATAGCTTTACTTGCCGCCTACACTTGCCGCCTACCTGTGACTTGAACTATTTAGTGGATGTATGGAGTTGTATTTAAAATTCGAATTGATTGATTTTTCGATTTTGACTGAGCTGATTTTGCTGTTTTGAAGATAAAAAAATCCCGCCCCTGACTAGGCGGGAACATTGCAAAATACGACAATGTAACGGCAAAATGAATTAAACGCGTTCAATAATTGTGGCAATACCTTGCCCAAATCCAATACACATTGTGGCTAATCCAAACTGCTTATCATGTTGTTCTAACTGATTAAGTAGTGCAGTTGTGATCCTAGCGCCCGAGCAACCGAGAGGGTGCCCTAAGGCAATTGCGCCACCACTCAAGTTTACTCTCTGGTCTACTTGGCTTTCTGAGATTTGTAATCCTTTCAAGCAGGCAATAGATTGCGCGGCAAACGCTTCATTAAGTTCAATGATATCAATATCATTTAGCGAAAGTCCTGCGCGTTTTAATGCCATTTCAGTGGCGGGAACAGGTCCAAAACCCATAATTGATGGATCGCAACCGACGACTGCCATTGCTCGAATTTTTGCGCGTGGTTTTAATTCATGCTGTTTGGCATAAGATTCACTGGCAAGTAGCATGGCTGAAGCGCCATCGGACAGTGCTGATGAATTGCCTGCGGTCACAGTGCCGCTCACAGGATCAAATGCTGGTCTTAAAGAAGCGAGACCTTCTAAACTGGCATCAAATCGGATCACTTCGTCATAGTTAACTGAAATGAGGTTACCGTCGACATCGTGACCTGATATCGGAACGATTTCACGGCTAAATTTACCATTCTTAGTTGCAGATGCCGCACGTTGGTGAGATCTAAGCGCAAATGCATCTTGCTCTTCACGACTAATTTTGTACATTTTTGCTAGCATTTCGGCGGTTAAACCCATCGCTCCTGACGCTTTAGCTACGCGCAATGTTAATTTTGGATTGAAATCAATGCCGTGAGTCATTGGGACATGACCCATATGCTCAACGCCCCCAATCAAAACGGAATGGGCATCTCCAGTCATAATAAAACGGCTAGCATCGTGGATGGCTTGCATTGAAGACCCACATAGTCGGTTGACAGTGACAGCAGGAACGGTATGAGGAATGTCAGTCAACAGAGCGGCATTTTTTGCGATATTAAAACCTTGTTCTAATGTCTGCTGAACGCACCCCCAAATAATGTCATCTATTTCTTTCTTTCTCGCATTTGGATTGCGTTCGAAAATCGCATTCATCAAGTGTGCAGAGAGGTCTTCTGCTCTTACATGACGAAATACACCGCCTTTGGAACGGCCCATTGGTGTGCGTATACCATCAATAATGAAGACATTTTCCATAGGATTAACCTCTCGCAACTTTTTTGACATCGATAGCCACAACCGGTGGCTTCGGATAGTATCTAGCATTAGTCACCGCTTTTTCTTTCAATCCATCAGGAACTTGATAAAGCGGGCTTAAATGAGAATAGGATTCGGCAGTTTTAACGTAAGATTGGCTGCCAAGAGTATCTAGGTAGCAGAACACACCGCCGCGGAATGGAGGAAAGCCAAGACCATAAACTAGGGCAATATCAGCATCAGAAGGGCTTTGAATAATTCCCTCTTCTAGACAACGAACTACTTCATTCACCATTGGAGCCATCATTCGAGCAATAATTTCTTCTTTAGTGAATGAACGTTTACTCTGGCGAATAACGTTTAATAATTCATCGGTTTGCGGGTCATCAATTTTCTTTGGTTTTCCTTTTTTATCTTTTTCATATTGGTAAAAACCTTTGCCATTTTTTTGACCGAAACGTTGTTGCTCAAACATGATATCAATCGCGTTCTTACCAACTTTTTGCATACGCTGTGGGAAACCTTGAGCCATGACTTGTTCTGCATGAAATGCGGTATCAATACCGACAACATCAAGCAGATAAGCAGGCCCCATTGGCCAGCCAAACTCTTTCTCCATGATTTTATCGATTTCTCGAAAATCTGCGCCATCCTGAAGCAATAAGTTAAACCCTGCAAAATAAGGAAATAGGACTCGGTTAACGAAAAAGCCAGGGCAGTCATTTACAACGATAGGGGTTTTTCCCATTTTATTCGCATAAGAAACTACTTTTGCGATAGTGCTATCACTGGTTTTTTTGCCTCGAATGATTTCTACCAATGGCATGCGGTGTACAGGGTTGAAAAAATGCATACCACAGAAGTTTTCTGGGCGTTTTAATGAGTTAGCCAACTCTGTGATGGGGATGGTCGATGTGTTGGAAGCTAGTATCGTCTCTGAAGTAATTAATGATTCAACTTCAGATAATACAGCAGCTTTAATTTTTGGATTTTCAACAACAGCCTCAACGATGACTTGAGCGTTTTCAATACCAGCATAAGATAAAGAAGGATGAATAGAGGCTAACGTAGTTGCCATCTTATCTGCAGTGATTTTTCCTCTTTCAAATTGACCATTGAGAAGTTTTTTCGCCTCATTGACCCCTAAGTCTAATGACTTGTCACTGATATCTTTCATTAAGACGGGGACACCTTTACTTGCAGACTGATAAGCAATGCCACCGCCCATAATTCCCGCACCTAGAACGGCTGCTTGTGTAGGCGCCGTAGCGGAACCTGCAATTTTTTTACTGGTGGATTTAACGCTTTGGTCATTCAGGAAAACACTGACTAATGCGCGAGCTACATCACTATGAGCAAGAGGCACAAAAGCTGCTGTTTCCTGTTTTAATGCCTCTTCACGCGTACAATTAGCGGCTTTTTCTATCGTATTAACTGCACTCATAGGTGCAGGATAATGTTTTCCAGCAACTTGATAGACCATCCCTTTGGCAACATTAAAGCTCATTGCTTGCTCAAGTGCGCTAAGTTTTAGTGGTTCAAGTTTAGGTTGACGCACCTGACGCCAGTCTAATGCGCCAGAGATTGCTTGCTCTATAATTTGCAAAGCTGCTTGAGGAAGCTTTTCTGTTTCAACCACCGCATCGACGAGTCCTAGCTTAAGTGCTTGTGGACCGCTAACATCTTTTCCCGCAGTGATAATTTCAAGGGCACTATCAAGACCAATGAGTCGAGGTAAACGTACGGAACCACCAAAGCCAGGCATAATTCCTAGTTTTGTTTCGGGTAAACCAATTCTGGCATCTGGTGAGGCAATTCTAAAATCTGTCGCGAGCACACACTCACATCCACCGCCTAGGGCATAACCATTAATTGCGCTAATAGTTGGAACAGGGAGATCTTCAAGGCGATTAAATATACTATTTGCGTAACCAAGCCAGTCACTCAGTGTTTCTTTGGATGCCTCGAATAGGGATAAAAATTCTTTGATATCTGCGCCAACAATAAACGCAGGTTTATCTGAGCGCAAAATAACGCCTTGTAAATCGCTTTGTTGTTCGAGTATTGCAACAGCTTCATCAAGTGAAGCGACGGTATGAGTATCCAATTTATTGATTGGTCCTGATGAATTAAACACCAGTTCTGCAATACCTTTTTTCAACCATTGAATAGAGATTGTCTCACTTTGATAAAGCATGCTGTTCTCCTTTACGTGGCAGGTTTATCTGGTATGACCAGATGAAATTTAGTGTGACGATAATGTTAATTAAATGCAAATGATTAATAACAAAATTGGAAGGCGGCTCACAGGAATTAAGGTAAATAAGACAGGGTGAAAATGATATTTTTATTAATAATCAAAGTATTATTTGTGACATGTAATTGAGAGCATACACGTTATTATCAGAACGTGATAAGCTTGATTTTTCTAACTAATACTGAAAGGTTGAACGAAATGGAAAAACTGGCTGGACTCTACGCAGAACATATTAAAACGTTACAAAAAACGACTCAGCAAGTTTTACAACGCAGTAAATTAGATGCCATATTGATTCATTCAGGAGAACCCATTCGCATTTTCCTTGATGACAGTGATTACCCATTTAAGGTCAATCCACACTTCAAAGCTTGGGTTCCTGTGACGGATGTTCCGCATTCTTGGTTATTAGTAGATGGTGTGAATAAACCGAAACTATGGTTTTATTCTCCGGTTGATTATTGGCATAGCGTTGAACCTTTACCGACCAGCTTCTGGACAAAAGAAGTTGAACTCATTCATCTCAAAAATGCAGATGAAATCAAAGGTTTTTTAGCTAGCATTCAAAAAGACCATCTGGCATATATTGGCTCTTCTGCAACTAAAGCAGAGTCTCTAGGTATTTCTACTCACAATATTAATCCAAAACCGGTACTCGATTATTATCATTATCATCGCTCATATAAGACAGACTATGAGTTGTACTGTATGCGTGAAGCGCAAAAAATGGCAGTAAATGGACATTTATCTGCTTTTGAAGCTTTCCAAGCAGGCGCGAGTGAGTTTGATATTAATATTAGTTACTTAGAAGCAACCGGGCATCGTGATACAAATGTACCTTATGGAAACATTGTGGCGCTGAATGAAAACGCTGCTGTGCTCCACTATACTAAACTACAGCAAACAGCCCCTAGTGAATTACGCAGTTTCTTGATTGATGCTGGTGCGGAATATAACGGTTATGCCGCTGATATTACTCGTACTTATGCTGCAAAAAGCAAAAGTGAGTTTGCAGAGTTAGTGGCAGATTTAAATGCAGAGCAACTTGCACTGATTGGTTCAATCAAAGCGGGTGTGCGCTACACTGATTACCATGTAGATATGCATCATCGTATTGCTAAATTACTGACGAAACATGGTATTGTGAAGGGCATCAGTGAAGATGCTATGGTTGAAAATGGCTTAACAACACCATTTCTACCACATGGTTTAGGTCATCCTTTAGGTCTGCAAGTTCATGATGTTGCTGGTTTTATGCAAGATGAAGATGGGACTCATTTAGCAGCACCCAAAATGTATCCATTCTTACGCTGCACTCGTATTTTAGAACCGCGAATGGTTTTAACGATTGAACCAGGTCTCTACTTTATTGAATCCTTGATCTCATCATGGCGTACTGGTGAGTTTAGTCAGCACTTTAATTGGGATAAAATCGAGCACTTTAAGCCTTATGGTGGAATTCGTATTGAAGACAATATCGTCATTCATCATAACCATATTGAAAATATGACTCGAGATTTGCATTTACCGTAATGAAAGCGTATTCAATTCCGGCAGAAACGATCTCTTTTTCGGAAGAGATCAAAAAAAGCCGTTTTATTACCTACATCGCTCACACAGAGGGTATTGAAGCAGCAAAAGACTATATTCAGTCTATTAAAGCGCAATACCCCGATGCTCGGCACCATTGCTGGGCATTTGTGGCGGGTCGTCCCGATGATTCCCAACAGCTAGGTTTTTCCGATGATGGTGAACCAACGGGAACGGCAGGTAAACCCATTATGGCACAGTTACTCGGCAGCAATTTAGGTGAAATCACCTGCGTTGTTGTGCGTTATTTCGGTGGGATAAAGCTCGGAACTGGGGGGCTCGTTCGTGCGTATGGGAGTGGGGTGCAACAAGCACTTAAACTATTACCGACACAAACGAAAGTGCCTCAAAAAGTCTTCAACGTGGTATGTGACTACTCACTTATCAATGGTATTGAGCAATTATTAGCTCAGGTAAATGGTACTATATTACTCAGTGATTATAATGAGTCTGTATCTTTGCAAATTTCTATTCCTGCTACTTGTGAGCAGGAGGTCAATGATAAATTACGTGATATCAGTCGTGGTGAGGTAACTCTCTCAGAACCGTCACAAGAGCAAACAGTATAGCAAGGAACCGGCCGAATGCACTTTCGCGCAATAACTCGTATTGTCGGGTTACTCGTCATTATCTTCTCTTTTACTATGGTCATTCCTGGTATTGTCGCACTAATATATCGCGATGGTGCGGGACGAGCATTCAGTCAAACCTTTGTCACTGCATTATTAATTGGTCTTTTTTTATGGCTGCCAACACGTAATAGCAGACATGAATTAAAAGCGAAAGAAGGCTTTTTAATCGTTGTTCTATTCTGGACGGTGTTGGGAAGCGTCGGAGCGCTACCATTTATCTTCTCGGAAAAACCAAATTTATCTGTTACGGATGCATTTTTTGAGTCATTTTCGGGCTTAACTACGACAGGTGCAACAACCCTGACGGGATTAGACTCGCTTCCAAAAGCAATTTTATTCTATCGACAAATGCTTCAATGGCTTGGTGGGATGGGGATCATCGTACTCGCTGTGGCGATTTTGCCTCTGTTAGGTGTTGGGGGAATGCAGCTTTATCGAGCTGAAATGCCGGGACCTTTGAAAGATAACAAAATGCGTCCGCGTATAGCGGAAACGGCGAAAACCCTTTGGCTTATTTATGTTTTACTGACTATAGCGTGTGCAATTGCGCTATGGATCGCAGGCATGGATGTGTTCGATGCGATATCACACAGTTTTTCAACCATCGCGATCGGTGGGTTTTCTACCCATGATGCCAGCATAGGCTACTTTAATAGTCCAGCCATTAATACCATTATTGGCGTCTTTCTTATTATCTCGGGTTGTAACTTTGGTCTGCACTTTGCGGTTCTTACAGGAAGAAGTCTTGGAATTTATTGGCGTGACCCTGAGTTTAGAATGTTCATCAGTTTCCAGTTTGTTCTAGTCGTGATCTGTACCGCGGTGCTGATGTATCACTCCGTATATGCTGGCTTTGGGCAAACGCTGGATCAAGCTTTTTTCCAAGTTGTCTCAATGGCGACGACTGCTGGGTTTACAACAGACAGTTTTTCAGGGTGGCCGCTATTTTTGCCCATGCTTCTATTATGTGCCGCGTTTGTTGGGGGATGTGCAGGATCAACGGGGGGGGGCTTAAAAGTCATCCGTATTCTTTTACTATTCTTACAAGGTTCCCGTGAATTAAAACGATTAGTACATCCGAACGCTGTCTATACCATTAAGTTAGGGCAAAGAGCACTACCAGAAAGGATTATTGAAGCTGTTTGGGGATTCTTTTCCGCTTATGCTTTAGTTTTTGTTGTTAGCTTGCTGTTATTAATTGCAACGGGAGTCGATGAGTTTTCCGCGTTCTCTGCAATTGCTACGACATTAAATAACTTAGGTCCAGGATTAGGAACTGTTGCTGATAATTTCACGACGATGAACCCAGCGGGCAAATGGATCTTAGTAGTAACAATGTTATTTGGTCGTTTAGAAGTATTTACCTTATTAGTGTTATTGACTCCCACTTTTTGGCGTGAGTAACAAAATAGTCTGGCTAATATAATAGATAGTAACGATTAGGAAGAAAAATGAGTTACCTACTTTTGCACTCAAGTACTGACGGACAAACAAAAAAGATCATACTCAAAATGGCAGACCAATTACGCCGTTCCGGACGTGAGTGTGATATTCGAGATTTAAACTCAGATAAAAGCTTCAACTTATCTGCTTATGAGAAGGTGCTAGTGGGGGCTTCTATTCGTTATGGTCATTTCAATAAACAGCTAGTCCGTTTTGCTTCAACACACCAAAACCAACTGAATTCTATGAAAACGGGATTCTTCGCTGTAAATCTTACGGCAAGAAAAGAAGGCAAGAATACAGTTGAAACGAATGCTTACACGCGTAAGTTCTTGGAAAAGTGCCCATGGCAGCCAACTGTAAAGTCAGTTTTTGCTGGCGCACTGTTTTATCCCCGCTATAAATGGTTTGATAGGGTGATGATTCGGTTCATTATGAAAATGACGGATGGTCCTACAGACCCAAATACAGAAATTGAATATACCAATTGGGATAATGTTGCTGCGTTCGCAACAGAATTTGATAATCTTTAGCCTTATTTTTAAACAAACTGTGGTTGATTTGTACGATTTGTTTAAAAAGAAAACGGTCGAACAAAAATGTTTAAAAAATACTTGCAGGATTT
>NZ_JAMPNR010000023.1:0-103504 GCF_028479485.1 Providencia sp. PROV209
CGAACCTGCGACCAATTGATTAAAAGTCAACTGCTCTACCAACTGAGCTAACGACCCATCTGATTTTTGATTTTCTGAACTAATATAACATCGAGAACGTACAGGATTCTTCGACCTTCGGTCTCACCCTACGGGTTGAACCTGCAACCATCTTATTAACAGTTAACAATTCTAGCAACTGAGCTAACAACCCATCTGAAATACTTGAATTATTTACTATTTTTAGATGGTGGGTCGTGCAGGATTCGAACCTGCGACCAATTGATTAAAAGTCAACTGCTCTACCAACTGAGCTAACGACCCATCTGATTTTTGATTTTCTGTACTAACATAATGTCGAGAACATACAGGATTCTTCGACCTTCGGTCTCACCCTACGGGTTGAACCTGCAACCATCTTATTAACAGTTAACAATTCTACCAACTGAGCTAACGCCCTATCTGAACTACTTGAACTGTTTACTATTTTTAGATGGTGGGTCGTGCAGGATTCGAACCTGCGACCAATTGATTAAAAGTCAACTGCTCTACCAACTGAGCTAACGACCCATCTTAAAGCATTATTTTTGGTTCTTTACCCTTCGGGTCGAACCTGCAACCATCTTATTAACAGTTAACGATTCTACCTACTGAGCTAACGATCCATCTAAATGTTTTTAGAATCAATGTGTAATTGATTCTTGCTGATATAACTAGGATTTTTCAATCCGCGCTTTCTCGTATCAACGGCGGCTTATATTACTGATTTCTGACGAGGGTGCAACGATTTTTTTTAAAAAAAAGATTAAGTGCACACTAAACATACGGATAACCCCGAAATATTCGGCTACATCGCTTCGGGGTTATCAATTACAGTGTACTGAGCTTCTTCTCTGCAAGTTTCGCACCAGCACTATTTGGGTATTGTTGTAATACCTGTTGGTAAACAGCTTTCGCTTTATCTTTCTGTCCCTTATCTTGCATGATCAGACCCACTTTAAATAGGGCTTCACTGCTTTTTTGAGACTTAGGATATTGCTTAACTACAGTCGCAAAGTAGAATGCGGCGTCATCCTTGCTACCTTTGTTGTAGTTTAACTGCCCCAACCAATAGTTGGCGTTAGATTGATATCCTGACTTCGGATATGTTTTGATAAACCCTTGCAATGCACCGATCGCTTCGTCAATCTGTGCTTTGGATTTACTTTCCATCGCCAGCTTAACCGCTGCGTTATAATCATCTTTTTCATTACCGCCAGAACTTGCTGCGGGTGTATCTGAAGAAGATGATTGCGCATTTGATGCACTGGTATCAGTTGCATCTGAAGAGTTTGAAGAATCACCACCACTCGCTTTGTCTAACTGCATATACAAATCTTTTTGGCGCTCAACAACTTGATTCAATTTGTATTCACTTTCTTGAATCTGCCCGCGTAACATATCGATATCACGCTGGTTATCGGCTAATTGCTGCTGGATTTGATAAATAATTTGACCTTGAGAGCTAACAGCGGTCTCAAGTTGAGTGAGGCGGTCTGCGGAAGAACCCGATCCGACATTGTTGATTGGCGCTTGGGCAATAGCGGCCCAAGGGACCGCTACGCCAACCAATAACGACAGACCAACTAGTAATTGTCTGAAGTTACTGTTCATAATAGATAATTTCGCTTATCTATTAGTATGCAATGACTGCACGACGGTTTTTCGCGTAGTCTGCTTCAGTGTGACCTAACACAGCTGGTTTTTCTTTACCGTAAGAAACCAGTGAAACTTGGTCACCTGAAACACCTTTGCTTTGCAGATACATTTTAACTGCATTAGCACGACGCTCGCCCAGTGCGATGTTGTATTCTGGAGTACCACGCTCATCCGCATGACCTTCAACAACAACACGTACAGATGGGTTGCTACGCAGGAATGCTGCGTGTGCATCTAACATTTCAGCGTACTCTGGGGATACATTGTATTTATCGAAACCAAAGTAAACTGTGTTGTTTTGTTGCAGTTGTTCCATTTGCTGACGTGCCAGCTCTTCCGCAGACAGACCAGTGTTAGTTTGATTCATAGAAGAATCGTCACCAGTTTGGTCGTTGTTTTTGTTAGAGCTACAAGCTGCGACTGCCATGATTGGTAATGCGATCATCAGCCCTTTAAGCACTTTGTTCAGTTGCATCGTTTTGATCCTTAATATTTTTTTGCCACACATTATTATTATGCATCACAGATACGGCGACCAGGCAGGGAATTTTACCTGTCCATCGGTTGCCGGAAGACGCGCTTTGAAACGCCCGTCGGTCGAAACTAGCTGCAATATAGTCCCCAAGCCTTGAGAGGAGCTATAAATTACCATAGTGCCGTTAGGTGCGATACTCGGCGTTTCATCTAGAAACGTTGACGTTAAATATTCAACGTTACCCGTTGCCAGATCCTGTTTGGCGATATGTTGCTGACCGCCCCCGGAGCTGACCATCGCTAAGAAAGTTCCATCCGGGCTTACATCAGCATCCTGATTTTGTGATCCTTCATAGGACACTCGAACAGGACTACCACCATTAATATTCATTTTATAAATTTGCGGACGTCCTGCCTGATCCGAGGTATAAACTAAAGTTTGGCTATCCGGCATCCAGCTTGGCTCAGTATTATTACTGCGACCATCTGTTACTTGACGAATCTGACCACTACCTAAGTCCATCACATATAAATTCAGGCTGCCTGTCTTCGACAGAGCAAATGCCAGTTTAGTCCCATCTGGTGAGAAAGCAGGTGCCCCATTATGACGTGGGAAAGATGCCACCTGACGAACCGCTCCACTAGATAAAGTCTGAATAACTAGCGCAGAACTACCACTTTCAAACGTTACGTACGCAATCTTTTGGCCATCTGGTGACCAAGCTGGCGACATCAAAGGTTCTGGCGAACGGTGAACCGTAAATTGGTTAAAACCGTCATAGTCAGAAACTCGTAATTCATATGGATATTGACCACCGTTGGTTTTCACAACGTAAGCTATACGCGTACGGAAAGCGCCGCGGATACCTGTCAATTTCTCAAAAACTTCATCACTTGCAGTATGTGCTGCATAGCGTAACCAATCTTTAGTTACTTTAAATTGGTTTTGAGCTAAAACCGCACCAGGGTTAGCGGCAACATCCACTAACTGATAGCTAACAACATAGCTACCATCTGCTGCTGGCTGAACTTGTCCAACAACCACTGCGTTAATACCTAGCGCAGTCCAAGCATCAGGAGTAACTTCTGAAGCCGTACCCGGTTGCTGAGGCATGCGGTTTGGATCAATAGGGTTAAATTTACCACTATTGCGTAAATCAGCACCAACAATTCCCCCCACTTCTTGTGGAGGAGCACCTGCGCCAGCCCATTTAAATGGGACAACACCGATTGGCTGAGCTGAGTTAACACCTTCAGTAATCTCAATACGGATCTCTGCCTGAGCAACAGTAGCCCATAGCATTAAGAACCCGAGAACTATTTTAAACGCCTGCTTCATCCTGATCTCCCTTACTGCGATATTCACCACCGCAATAATTCGCTGAATTTTAACAAAGGTATACTAACAAAACTAGATAGCACACAAACTATTTATTACATTGCCTAAAGATTTACAATACAGACTGCTCTGAGTTATTGAAAATCAAGGCTTAAATACCAATGTGCTACCCGATTTATTAAACGTATCATAGACCTCTCTGCTAGGTGGTTTCGGCATAGTTGCAAGCTTCGCTGCTCTTATTGCCGCTTCACATAGCGCGGGATCATTTGCTGAACCACTTTTCGGTGTAATGCTAACCAATAATCCATCTGGTGCCAGTTTCAATTGCAGCTCACAAGTGCGTCCACGATAACTTTCTGAATCATAGAACTTACTTTGGATTGCAGCTTTAATTTTCCCCGCATAGCTATCAACATCAGCATTTGATGCGCCTGACTTTTTACCGCCACCGCTACCCGCTGCTGTTTGTCCACCCTGCTTACTCGGACCCGAAGCAGTCAAATCACCCAGTAAATCATCAACGGATGATGCACTCTTCGCAGCCTCAGCTTTAGCTTTAGCCGCTTTTGCTTTTGCTTCTTTATCTGCTTTTTCTTTGGCTTCTTTATCAGCCTTAGCTTTAGCTTCTTTTTCAGCTTTAGCTTTAGCATCTGCATCCGCTTTGGCTTTCGCTTTCGCTTCTTTATCTGCTTTAGCTTTAGCGTCAGCTTCTGCTTTTTCTTTAGCTTCTTTTTCAGCTTTAGCTTTAGCAGCCTCAGCTTCTTTTTTAGCTTGAGCCTCAGCTTCTTTTTTAGCTTGAGCCTCTGCTTTCTCTTTCGCTACAGCTTGCTCTTTGATTAATTTCTCTTTCTCAGCTTTGGCTTGTGCCGCGGCTTCTTCCGCTATTTTTTGCTCTTCCTTCGCTTTTTTCGCGGCGTCTAAGGCTTGTTTCTGCTGTTCCTCAGCCTGTTTTTTCTGCTGTTCAGTTTCTCTCTGAGTCTGAATACGCTCTTCTTCAAGCTTTTGTAGGCGCTTTTGTTCCTGCTCTTGCTTTTCTCTTAGCTCAGCATCTTGTTTTTGTTGCTGTTCTTTACGCTCTTTAGCCACCTGCTGGGAACTTTTTTGCTGCTGTTGAGCTTGATTATATTGCTCCACGACTGCACCAGGATCGACCATTACTGCATCAATGACCGTTCCCTCTTCCCCGCCGCCGCCAAGTTGGACGACAGTCACTAAAGAACCTATAACAATTAAAGCGACCAATAAGATGTGCAATCCAATCGACATCATTAATGAGCGCTTTAAGTCATCTTGTTTCTCTTTTGTCTTTCCCACTCTGGTTTCCAAAAAAAGAATCGATTCTTTTCAACTATACCTGCGCCACTTTCAACATGGCGTCAGCACATTAAATTGGTTGAGTCATCAAACCAACAGATTTGATTCCTGCACTATGCAACATGTTCAGCGCCTTAATGACTTCATCATAAGGAACTTCTTTCGCACCACCAATTAGGAAAATGGTTTTAGGATTTTTCTCTAACTGTTCTTTTGCGACGGCTGAAATTTGTTCAGGAGGCAGTAACTCCATACGCTCACCATCGACCAATAAATTATACTGATCAACACCTGCCACTTCTAAAATGACGGGTGGATTATCATTGGATGAGACCGTTTGAGTATCTGTTGCATCCGGTAAGTCAACTTCCACACTTTGAGAAATAATGGGAGCCGTTGCCATAAAGATCAGCAAAAGCACCAACAGTACGTCCAGTAATGGAACAATATTGATTTCGGATTTTAGCTCACGTTTGCGACTATTGCGCGCCATTCGCTGTTCTCCCCGTCTTATTTCTTATCAGCAGAGAATGCTTGGCGATGCAAGATAGCTAGGAATTCTTCCATAAAGTTATCATAGCTTTGCTCAAGTTTATTCACACGCAAGTTTAAGCGGTTGTACGCCATAACAGCTGGAATTGCAGCAAATAGACCGATTGCCGTTGCAATCAGCGCCTCTGCGATACCCGGAGCAACCATCTGCAATGTTGCTTGTTTTACCGCACCTAACGCGATAAAGGCATGCATAATCCCCCAAACGGTACCAAATAAACCAATATAAGGGCTAATTGACCCTACTGTACCTAAAAATGGGATATGTGATTCAACCGATTCCAACTCACGGTTCATGGAAATACGCATAGCACGTGATGCGCCTGTAACCACGGCATCAGGTGCATGAATATTAGCTTGATGTAAGCGGACAAATTCTTTGAAGCCAGAGTAAAAAATTTGCTCTGCGCCACCTAATGCATCACGGCGAGCTTGGCTCTCTTTATATAAGCGGGACAGCTCGATACCTGACCAGAATTTATCTTCAAATGCTTCAGCTTCACGCGTTGCGGCATTTAAAATTTTGGTTCTCTGAATAATAATCGCCCAAGATGCAATAGAAAAACCGATCAAAACGAACATAATGATCTGAACCAATAGGCTCGCTTTTAGGAATAAATCCAAGATATTCATGTCAGTCACTGTTTAAACTCCGCGACAATAGACTTAGGAAGCGCTTTCGGCTTCATTTTAGATGTGTCCACACAAGCAATTAGGGCCGTTGCCCCACAAAGCAAGTTACCTTGCGAATCAACTAACCTTTGCTGAAAGAGTAAAGAAGCACGTTTTATTTCAACGATTTCTGTTTCAACTTCCAGCAGGTCGTCTAACCGAGCCCCTTTAACAAAATCGATTGTCATATTACGGACAACAAATCCAAGGTTCTCAGCGAGTAAACTTTGTTGGTTGATACCTTTATTCCGCAACATTTCCGTTCTTGCGCGCTCAAAAAAAGCCAGATAACGTGCATGATATACAACTCCGCCCGCATCAGTATCTTCATAATACACACGAACGGGCCAGCGAAATAACATAAAAAACCACTCCGTCTTAGGTTAAATTAATTAACGGTGCCACTATACGCAAGACAGTGCCGCTTTGGAATCACTTTGCAGGTAAAGATATCAAAAATAATTGCGGGTCGCATGACCCACAATCTGAATTTAGATTAACTAAAGACTTTTACAAGTCCCCAGATAAGAATGATGGCTGCAGGTAATGGGTGGAACAGGAGTCGCCACGTCAATTTATTTGGGAGGAAACCCACCCCAAAAATGATGGCGCTGCAAGTTGCCCATATCATGAGAAGACCTTGCCAGATTGGAAATGTACTGGTATTTGCTGCAAACAGGGAAGGATCCCACATCACTGCGCCAGCGGTTACTAAAGCTAATATAAGGATAAGGGCCCTTATCGGGCCCTTTCCTAATAGCTGATAGGATTTATCCATCAGCATGTTATTTACTCACCATCTTTAGCTGTTTTAGCTTCTTTTGCGCTCTCAGAGTGCTCAAGTGCTAATGCTGCAATCACTGCAAAACTACAAGCTAACAGAGTGCCGAGGATCCAGGCGAAATACCACATATGTTATGCTCCTTAATACAGTGAATGCTTGTTGCTTTCGATGAAATTTTTGTCCAAACGACCAAACATTTTGTAGTAACACCAGATGGTGTAAGCCAGAACGATTGGAACAAAAATGATAGCAACAACAGTCATAACTTGCAGAGTGAACAGGCTAGATGTTGCATCCCACATGGTCAAGCTTGCATTTGGCATAATGCTTGATGGCATGATGAATGGGAACATCGCAACCCCACATGTCAGAATGATACATGCGATAGTCAATGATGAGAACAAGAATGCCCAACCATTTTTATCCGCTTTTGTTGCAATCATCGTTAACAGTGGTAACCCAACACCCAGAGCAGGAAGAGCCCACAGGATTGGATACGTGTTAAAGTTAGTTAACCATGCACCTGAAACAACTTCGACAGTTTTGTTCAGTGGGTTAGACGGGCTTAATGTATCAATAGTTGAAGTCACTACATAACCATCAATACCCATCACTAACCATACACCAGCGCCAGCAAAAGCAGCTAGAGTGAGGAATGCACAGATATACGTTGCTTTACGAACACGTAAGTGCAGTTCACCCGTTGTACGCATTTGCAGATAAGTTGCACCTTGGGTAACAATCATCATCAAACCGACAACACCCGCTAACAAACCATATGGGTTCAGCAGACCAAACAGATTACCTGTGTAAGTCAGATACTGTTGGTTATCAATTTGCAGAGGGACACCCAGTAACAGGTTACCAAACGCAACACCGATTACTAATGGTGGAACGAAACCACCAATGAACAGACCCCAATCCCACATGCTACGCCATTTTGGGTTCTCCAGTTTAGAACGGTAGTCGAAACCAACCGGACGGAAGAACAATGCAGCTAATACCAAAATCATAGCAACATAGAAACCAGAGAATGCAGCAGCATAAACTTGTGGCCATGCAGCGAACATTGCACCACCCGCAGTGATTAACCAAACTTGGTTACCATCCCAGTGCGGTGCAACAGCATTAATCATAACTCGGCGTTCAGTATCCGTTTTACCTAAGATAGGTAATAAGAAGCCTACGCCCATGTCAAAGCCATCCGTGACGGCAAACCCGATCAGCAGTACGCCGATAAGGATCCACCACACAAATCGAAGAACTTCATAATCAAACATAAGTGGACTCCTGTTTACTGAACGTCGTGTGCTGAACTGTTTTTCTGTTCAAAATGGTAACGACCGGTTTTCAGGCTGCTAGGCCCTTTACGAGCGAATTTGAACATTAAGAACATTTCGGCAATCAAGAACAGTGTGTACAGACCACAGATCAGAGCCATAGAGAAGATCAAGTCTTGTGGGGTTAAGTTAGAGTGTGCAACCGAAACCGGTAACACTTCACCAATTGCCCACGGTTGACGACCATACTCAGCCACAAACCAGCCTGATTCAATTGCAATCCACGGTAATGGAATACCAAACAGTGCCAGACGAAGCAGCAGTTTGTTTTTACCAATACGGTTACGAACGACTGACAGGAATGACCAACCGATGATTAACAGTAACGCAAAGCCAACTGCAACCATGATACGGAATGCCCAGAACAGAGGCGCAACATTAGGAATGCTGTCTTTAACCGCTTTCTGAATCTGTTCTTCTGTCGCATCAACAACATTTGGTGTGTATTGTTTTAGCAGAAGACCATAACCGAGGTCTTTTTTACTTGCTTCGAATGCAGCACGTAATTCTGGACTCTTATCACCAGCTAACAGCTGTTGTAATTGACCATATGAAACCATACCGTTACGGATACGGACTTCGTGTTGCTTCATCAGATCTTTCAGACCTAACACTGGAGTGTCGATCGAACGTGTTGCAATGATACCCATCGCCCATGGAATAGAGATTGAGAACGTGTTCTCTTGTTTCTCATTACTTGGGAATGCGATTAGGTTAAATGCAGCTGGAGGCGCATGGGTTTCCCACTCTGCTTCAACTGCGGCCAGCTTCGTTTTCTGTACGTCGCCCATTTCGTAGCCTGATTCATCACCAAGAACGATAACAGATAGAACAGAAGCCATACCAAAGCTTGCAGCAATTGCAAAAGAACGCTTAGCAAATGCCAAGTCACGACCTTTAAGCATATAGTAAGCGCTGATACCCAGAACGAACATGGCACCAGTACAATAGCCAGCAGCAACTGTATGAACGAATTTAACTTGCGCAACAGGGTTCAGGACTAGCTCAGAGAAGCTAACCATTTCCATACGCATTGTTTCGTAGTTGAAGTCAGCAGCGATAGGGTTTTGCATCCAACCGTTCGCAACCAGAATCCACAGTGCAGAGAAGTTTGAACCTAAAGCAACTAACCAAGTCACCGCAAGGTGCTGAGTTTTGCTTAAACGATCCCAACCGAAGAAGAATAAACCAACAAAGGTAGATTCTAAGAAGAATGCCATCAAACCTTCGATTGCCAGAGGCGCACCGAAGATATCTCCAACATAGTGGGCGTAGTATGACCAGTTAGTCCCGAATTGGAACTCCATAGTCAAACCAGTCGCAACACCTAGGGCGAAGTTAATACCAAATAACTTACCCCAGAACTTAGTCATATCTTTATAAATTTGTTTACCAGACAGCACATATACCGTCTCCATAATCGCAAGCAAAAACGCCATACCAAGCGTTAATGGAACGAATAGGAAGTGATACATCGCAGTTAAGGCAAACTGTAATCGTGACAGTTCGACAATATCAAACATCTTGACTCCTTGCTCCTAGCAGGAAGACACCGACTTGCGGCAACCCGGCTTCCAGTATTAAATGAAAAAGCCTCTTAACTACCAGCAAAAAATGCCTCAAAACAACAAATAATTAACAAAAGTAAAAGAAAAAACCTACCATAATAATAGTACGCCTATCTTCACATACAATAAACTTCTTTTACGTGATTCAGATTTGAATTCTGAAGTTATATCAATAATTATACCCTTTAATAGAAAAATGAGTATTTGATCGAGAACCAATTTAAGCAATTTGAACAAATAAAGCTAGTGGTAATAAATTGATTTATGTCAATTTTTTCCGGTTTGTTAATTGATTGAGTCCCTATTCCAATAATAGTTACCCAGTTGTTAACTACCTGTTATTTTCATTGATAAAGACTTTTTTACTTTTTTAATAAGATTAAAACAATATGGTAACTTTTGTTTTTTCAATCTAAAAAAGAATATACATTTATAATAGTAGACTATTTCTAAATTATTCCTTCATTTATTAATAAAGATAATTACCGTAGAAAATCCCTTATATTCCATTAATCAAAATAATTTAAAAATAAAAAAATTGATCTAATATCAAATTATCGAAATGTTCATTTTGTGCTATTTCTTTCACAATAGGACACTTATCTAAAACTTACTATTTATGCTAATTTATTCCTCTTTTACTTACCAAAAACCCTAGGTCATACGTTTTTTCCAGTATTAAATTAAGTACAGGTATCAATAAGCATAAAAAAACCCGTGCTTCCTAGAAAGCACGGGCTTCGTCTCTTACGTTATACGAGCTATAAACTCATATTGCGCTTACTTGTTTAGCAGGGACTTCACGGCATCGCCGATATCAGCCAAGCTACGAACCGTCTTCACGCCTGCCGCTTCTAAAGCAGCGAATTTCTCGTCAGCAGTCCCTTTACCGCCAGCGATAATGGCACCAGCATGACCCATACGCTTACCTTTAGGTGCAGTTACACCCGCGATATAGCCAACAACAGGCTTAGTAACGTGCTCTTTGATGTATGCAGCCGCTTCTTCTTCCGCGTTACCACCGATTTCACCGATCATCACGATCGCTTCAGTTTGTGGGTCTTCTTGGAATAATTTCAGGATATCGATAAAGTTTGAACCAGGGATTGGGTCCCCACCGATACCAACGCAAGTTGACTGACCTAAACCTGCATCCGTGGTTTGTTTTACCGCTTCATAAGTCAGTGTACCTGAACGTGAAACGATACCAACTTTACCTGGCATATGAATGTGACCAGGTTGGATACCGATTTTGCATTCACCCGGTGTGATAACACCCGGGCAGTTAGGACCAATCATACGAACGCCAGCTTCGTCTAATTTCACTTTAACAGTCAGCATATCCAGCGTTGGAATACCTTCTGTGATAGTGATGATCAGTTTGATACCTGCATCAATTGCTTCAAGGATTGAATCCTTACAAAATGGTGCTGGAACATAAATAACAGAGGCAGTCGCACCGGTTGCTTCAACCGCTTCACGCACAGTGTTAAATACTGGCAAACCAAGGTGGATTGTTCCCCCTTTACCTGGCGTTACACCGCCAACCATTTTTGTACCGTAAGCAATAGCTTGTTCGGAGTGGAAAGTACCTTGACCGCCAGTGAATCCTTGGCAAATTACTTTGGTGTTTTTATCGATTAAAATAGACATTATTTAGCCTCCGCCGCTGCTACTGCTTTCTTAGCTGCATCTGTCAGGCTGTTTGCAGCGATAATATTCAAGCCGCTGTCTGCCAGTTTTTTCGCACCTAACTCTGCATTGTTACCTTCTAAACGTACAACTACTGGTACATTCACACCAACTTCTTCTACTGCACCAATGATGCCGTCTGCAATCAGGTCACAGCGAACGATACCACCAAAAATGTTTACAAATACGGCTTTAACGCTCTTATCAGAAAGAATGATTTTAAACGCTTCAGTCACGCGCTCTTTGGTCGCACCACCACCAACATCGAGGAAGTTAGCTGGAGCACCGCCGTGCAGTTTAACGATATCCATGGTGCCCATTGCAAGACCCGCACCATTAACCATACAGCCGATGTTACCATCCAGAGCAACGTAGTTAAGTTCCCACTTAGCCGCTTGAGCTTCACGCGCATCTTCTTGAGATGGGTCGTGCATTTCACGCATTTCAGCTTGGCGATACAGAGCGTTGCTATCAACGCCTAATTTACCGTCTAAGCAAACTAAATCACCTTCAGTATTGATAACTAATGGGTTAACTTCGATCAGCGCTAAATCGCGCTCTAAGAACATGGTCGCTAATCCCATGAAGATTTTAGCGAATTGGCTAACTTGTTTGCCAGTTAAGCCTAATTTGAATGCCAATTCACGACCTTGATATGGCATTGGACCAGTCAGTGGATCGATAACAGCTTTGTGGATCAGTTCTGGTGTTTCTTCAGCAACTTTTTCAATTTCAACGCCGCCTTCAGTTGAAGCCATGAATACAACACGACGTGTACCACGGTCAACGACTGCACCTAAATACAGTTCTTTAGCGATGTCTGTCGCGCTTTCAACTAAAATTTGGTTAACCGGCTGACCATTTGCATCAGTTTGGTAAGTAACCAGATTCTTACCTAACCATTTTTCAGCAAATTCACGGATATCATTGATATCTTTTGTAACTTTTACGCCGCCAGCTTTACCACGTCCACCTGCGTGAACTTGGCATTTGATAACCCATGGACCATTACCGATTTTTTTCGCCGCAGCTACTGCTTCTTCTACTGATGAACAGGCATAACCAGTTGGTGCTGGTAAACCATAGCGTGTAAAAAGCTGTTTTGCCTGATACTCGTGTAAATTCATGATGTTCTATCCATAATTGAGTCTGGAGGAGCGTTTATCGCCCCTTGCAATTGTTACAGATTTAGCAGCCAGCGAACTGGCTGCATCGGTTACCTCAGACCGGACAGGTTGTCCCCCTGCCCTGTTATGTTTCTATACGTCTAGCAGTAAACGAGTTGGATCTTCCAACATATCTTTGATAGCCACTAAGAAGCCAACTGATTCACGACCATCGATTAAACGGTGGTCATAAGACAGCGCTAAATACATCATTGGAAGAATTTCTACCTTACCATTAACTGCCATTGGGCGGTCTTTGATGGCATGCATACCTAAGATTGCGCTTTGTGGTGGGTTAATGATTGGAGTAGACATCAGAGAACCGAATACACCACCGTTAGTGATAGTGAAGTTACCGCCACTTAAATCTTCAACAGTTAATTTACCGTCGCGACCTTTGACAGCCAGCTCTTTAATATTTTTCTCAATATCAGCCATGCTCATTGCATCCACATCACGCAGAACTGGCGTTACCAGACCACGCGGTGTTGATACCGCAATACTGATGTCAAAATAGTTATGGTAAACCACATCAGAACCATCGATAGAAGCGTTCACTTCTGGATAGCGTTTCAGTGCCTCAACCGCCGCCTTGATGTAGAAAGACATAAAGCCTAAACGTACACCATGACGTTTTTCGAATGCTTCACCGTACTGTGCACGCAGATCTTTGATAGGCTGCATGTTAATTTCGTTGAAGGTCGTTAACATCGCAGTACTGTTTTTCGCTTCCAACAGACGCTCTGCGATACGTTTACGCAAACGAGTCATAGGAACACGTTTTTCACTACGGTGAGCTAATGGTGCTGGAGCTGCTGCAGGAGCTTGAGCTGCTGGCGCTGCTGCTGGTTTAGCTGCTAAGTGTTTTTCAACATCTTCACGAGTCAGACGACCACCAACACCTGTGCCTTTGATGTCTGCTGGATTCAAGTTGTGTTCAGCAACCAGACGACGAATCGCTGGGCTCAGCGCATCGTTGCTTTCATCTTCTAAACTTGCGGTTTGGCGTGCTGCTGGCGCTGGCTCTGCTTCTTTAACTTCAGCAGGGATGCCTGTGCTATCGCCTAAACGAATGCGACCCAGTAACTGTTTAGATAAAACAGTTGCGCCTTCTTCTTCAATAATGGCTTCCAGAACACCTGCTTCACTTGCAGGAACTTCAAGAACAACTTTGTCTGTTTCGATCTCAACCAGAACTTCGTCACGCTGAACACTGTCACCTGGTTTTTTATGCCATGTGGCAACCGCTGCGTCAGCGACGGATTCAGGAAGATCGGGAACAAGAATTTCTACGCTACTCATTTTCTATCCTTTAATTATGCAATGTTCAAAGCGTCATTAACCAGGGCCGCTTGTTGTTCCTGGTGAACGGAGGTATAACCAACTGCTGGAGAAGAAGAAGCTGCTCGACCCGCATAGCGTAAAGTTGCGCCTGCTGGGATGGCTTCATGGAAATTGTGCTGGCTGCAATACCAAGCACCTTGGTTCAGTGGCTCTTCTTGGCACCAAACAAAATCTTTCACATGAGCGTACTGAGCCAATACTTTTTGGATATCTTCGCGTGGGAACGGATACAACTGTTCAATACGTACGATAGCCACATCTTTTTGTTCTTTCTTACGACGTTGTTCTAATAAATCGTAATAAACTTTACCGGAACACATAACGACGCGTTTCACATCTTTCGGATTAATTTCGTCAATTTCACCGATAACTGGTTGGAATGAACCATTCGCCAGCTCATCCATGCTAGAAACTGCTAATGGATGACGTAACAGTGACTTAGGTGACATCACAATCAGAGGACGACGCATATCGCGCAGTGCTTGGCGGCGTAACATGTGATAAACCTGAGCGGGTGTTGATGGCACACACACTTGCATGTTTTGATCAGCACACAGTTGCAGGTAACGTTCTAAACGTGCAGATGAGTGTTCTGGACCCTGACCTTCATAACCATGAGGCAGTAACATCACCAAACCACACATACGACCCCATTTTTGCTCACCAGAGCTAATGAATTGGTCGATAACAACTTGCGCACAGTTAGCAAAGTCACCGAACTGCGCTTCCCAAATTGTTAATGCGCGAGGTTCTGTTGTGGCATAGCCATATTCAAATGCCAATACTGCGTTTTCAGTCAGAACAGAGTCCCAAACGTTGAACACGCCTTGACCGCTATGAACATTTTGTAATGGGACATAAACTGAACCATTCGTTTGGTTATGTACCACTGCGTGACGGTGGAAGAACGTACCACGACCCGCATCTTCACCAGATAAACGGATAGGGACACCTTCATCAACTAACGTACCGTAAGCCAGAGTCTCTGCCGCACCCCAGTCGAGTAATTTTGTCCCTTTCGCCATTTCTGCGCGGTCAGCATAAATTTTCTCAACACGAGACTGTGCAACGATACCTTCAGGGATCGTGCTCAGCTTGGTTGCCAGCTCAGTTAAACGCTTAATATCGTAGCCAGATTTGTATTGCTCATTCCATTCATGGTTTAAGTACGGTTCCCATGTATAAGAATGCAGACCCATTTCACGATATTCTTCAACAACACAGTCACCACGGTCTAACGCGTCACGATACAGGTTAACCATTTCAGTAACTTCATTCGCAGAAACCACGCCAGCTTCGATTAAACGATCTGCGTAGATTTTACGTGGCGTTGGGTGCTGTTTAATTTTTTGGTACATGATTGGCTGAGTTGCACTTGGCTCATCAGCTTCGTTATGACCATGACGGCGGTAACACACTAAGTCGATCATAACATCGCGCTTAAAGGTGTTACGGAAATCTAAGGCTAAGCGAGTCACAAATGCGACAGCTTCAGGATCATCTGCGTTAACGTGGAAAATTGGTGCCTGAACCATTTTCACGATATCAGTACAGTATTCTGTTGAACGCGTGTCTTTCGGGTTGGAGGTTGTGAAACCAACTTGGTTGTTGATAACGATACGCATGGTACCGCCGACTTCATAACCACGAGCCTGAGACATGTTCAGGGTTTCTTGTACCACACCTTGACCGGTTACTGCTGAATCACCGTGAATGGTGATTGGCAGAACCATGTTGCTACGACCTTCGTCCAAACGGTCACGGCGAGCACGTACAGAACCAATAACTACTGGGCTTACAATTTCTAAGTGTGATGGGTTAAATGCCAGCGCTAAGTGAACACGAGAACCCGCAGTTTCAAAATCAGAAGAGAAACCTTGGTGATATTTAACGTCACCTGCACTTGAATGGTCTTTATGCTTGCCCGCAAATTCATCAAATAGTTCAGCAGGTTTTTTACCCAGAATGTTGATCAGAACGTTTAAGCGCCCACGGTGCGCCATACCAAGAACCACTTCACGGGTATCTTGTTTGCCTGCATGATGGATAAGATCCTTCAGCATTGGGATCAGTGCATCACCACCTTCCAAAGAGAAACGTTTTGCACCTGGGAATTTAGCACCAAGATAACGCTCAAGACCTTCCGCAGCCGTTAATTCGGCTAAGAAGCGACGTTTTTCTTCTTTAGAAAATTGTTCAGCAACATTGACTGATTCAAGACGTTGTTGAATCCAGCGTTTTTCTTCAGTGTTAGTGATATGCATATATTCTGCACCAATTGAACCGCAATAAATACGCTTCAGATGCTCATATAACTCACTGAGTTTCATGGTCTCTTTGCCGATTGCAAAAGAACCCACATTGAAAGTTTCGTCGAAATCTTCTTTCGTTAGATTATGGAATGTAGGGTCCAGATCTGGAACGGCTTCGCGTTTCCAAAGTCCTAACGGGTCGAGATTTGCATTTTGGTGTCCGCGGAAGCGGAAGGCATTGATGAGCTGCAAAACTTTGACTTGTTTTGCGTCGATCGTAGGATCGCTAACAGAGGTGTGGTAACGGGTGGACTCCTTTGCTAAGCGACGGAAGTAGTCTCGTGCTTGCGAATGTAATTGTTCACCGTTATTACCTGCTCCAGGTAGTTGCTGGAAGATTTCTCTCCACTCGGCATCTACGGAATTAGGGTCAGTCAGATAATCTTCATAGAGCTGTTCTATATAAGACTGGTTCGCGCCTGCCAGAAAGCTTGAATCCAGCCAGTCCTTCATTACGCCGTTCTGCATTGTGATCCCTTAAGCTTTATAAGCTTTAGTTTTCGCCGTGGTTAACTAATCGCCGCATTTAAGCGACCTCGATAAAGGTTCTCTTGGACGTGCTTTTTGCATGTTCTCACTTTGGGAGTCCCTCTTATCAATTAAGGGTTTCCCTTTTAAGGAACCTTTAAAAACTGTCTGCGGTTTTTAAAGGTTCCTTGCTTTCGCAAGTGTCTTCATCTTGTTTTGCAGTTGGCTTTTTACTTTCACTTTTATACTTTTTACTTTACGTTTCGGTGATTCAATTTAAGACTTTATACTTACTTTACGCTTATTTTTTACTTTAAGTACGTATTTTGTGCTATCCAAATTTAGCCTACGGCACCTAAGCACCGCAGGCTGTATCGATTTAGGCGCTATGTTTCAACAACATAGACTTAATGTGACCGATAGCTTTCGTTGGATTTAGTCCTTTAGGGCATACATTGACACAATTCATGATGCTATGACAGCGGAAAACACTAAAAGCGTCGTTCAGATCATCTAATCGTGAATCCGTTTCAGTATCGCGACTGTCAATTAAGAATCTGTACGCAGCTAACAGACCTGCTGGACCGATAAACTTGTCCGGATTCCACCAGAATGACGGACATGAAGTTGAACAGCACGCACACAGGATACACTCATAAAGACCATCGAGTTTTTCACGTTGTACCGGTGACTGTAAGTTTTCACGCGCAGGTGGATTCTTATTATCATTAATAAGATACGGACGAATTTTTTCATATTGGGTATAAAATTGTGTCATATCGATAATCAGGTCACGAATAACTGGCAGACCTGGTAATGGGCGGATCACAATTTTTTTACCACTACGGGTTAAAGCGGACAGTGGAGTAATACAAGCCAGCCCGTTTTTACCGTTCATGTTCAGACCATCAGAACCACACACACCTTCACGGCAAGAACGACGGAATGAGAGTGTTGGATCTTGTTCTTTTAACTGAATTAATGCATCCAGCAACATCATGTCACGCCCTTCTTTTACTTCAAGGGTGTAATCTTGCATGCGTGGCGCATTGTCTACATCAGGATTGTAGCGATAAATCGAAAATTCTAGTTTCATAGTTTATTTCTCCGCAACTGGATTAACACCACGCATTAATAAGTACGAATCTTCGGTGGGAAGGCTTCACGCAACTTAGGCTGCATGTTCACTTCACGACGAGTCATCGTTTCAGATTGCGGTAGATATAATGAGTGACATAACCAATTTGCATCATCACGATCTGGGAAGTCAAAGCGGCTGTGAGCACCACGGCTCTCTGTACGGAAGTTTGCAGCTTGTGCTGTTGCATAAGCGGTTTCCATCAGGTTATCCAGCTCTAAACATTCAATACGTTGGGTGTTGAACTCAGTTGAAGTGTCATCCAGACGTGCATTTTTCAGACGCTCACGGATTTCCTTCAGCTCTTCTAAGCCCTTAGCCATCGCATCCCCTTCACGGAATACGGAGAAGTTATTCTGCATGCAAGATTGCAGTGCTTTGCGAATTTCAGTTGGATCTTCGCCTGTACGCGCATTTTCCCAACGATTGAAACGCGCCATTGCCGCATCGATGTCCGATTCAGACGCATCGCGCATTGGACCCTGTTCCATGATGGATTCATTCAGGTGTAAACCAGCCGAACGACCAAATACCACAAGGTCAAGTAGGGAGTTACCGCCTAAACGGTTAGCGCCATGTACAGATACACAAGCAATCTCACCCACAGCAAACAGACCCGG
This sequence comes from Providencia sp. PROV209, assembly GCF_028479485.1. NCBI lineage: Bacteria > Pseudomonadati > Pseudomonadota > Gammaproteobacteria > Enterobacterales > Morganellaceae > Providencia > Providencia sp. PROV209. The sequence goes on from NZ_JAMPNR010000023.1 coordinate 18,464, forward strand.
AATGACTTCGTCTTCGCCTTTTTCGTTATAGCGAATCGCTTGACCCGTCACTTTAGTTGGAATACCCCCCATCATATAGTGACAAGTTGGGATAACTGGGATTGGCTCTTTAACTGGGTCAACGTGGGCAAAAGTACGAGATAATTCAAGGATACCCGGTAAGCGAGATTCCAGAACATCTTTTCCTAAGTGGTCCAGTTTCAGTTTCGCGTGTGGACCCCATGGGCCATCACAACCACGACCTTCACGGATCTCAATCATGATAGAGCGTGCAACAACGTCACGACCCGCAAGGTCTTTCGCGTTTGGTGCATAACGTTCCATGAAACGCTCGCCGTCTTTGTTCAGCAGATAACCACCTTCACCACGGCAACCTTCTGTAACCAGAACACCGGCACCCGCAATACCCGTTGGGTGGAATTGCCACATTTCCATATCTTGCAGTGGAACGCCAGCGCGTACCGCCATACCAACACCATCACCCGTATTGATGTGAGCGTTAGTTGTAGATTGGTAAATTCGACCTGCACCGCCAGTCGCTAAGATGGTCGCTTTCGCTTTAAAATAAACCAGCTCGCCTGTTTCCATGCAGATTGCAGTACAACCCACGATGTCTCCATCTTGGTTTTTTACTAAATCCAGCGCATACCATTCGGAAAAGATCGTCGTGTGATTTTTTAAGTTTTGCTGATACAGAGTATGTAACAGTGCGTGACCAGTACGGTCAGCTGCCGCAGCAGTACGTGCTGCTTGCTCGCCACCGAAGTTCTTAGACTGACCACCGAATGGACGTTGATAAATACTACCATCATCAAGACGTGAGAAAGGCAATCCCATATGTTCTAATTCTAGGATAGCTTCCGGTCCTGTTTTACACATGTATTCGATAGCGTCTTGGTCGCCGATATAATCGGAGCCTTTAACGGTGTCATACATATGCCATTCCCAGTTATCAGGGTGTGTGTTACCCAGTGCAACAGTGATACCACCTTGCGCTGACACAGTATGAGAACGGGTTGGAAATACTTTAGATAACAAAGCACAAGATAGGCCTTGTTGAGAAATTTGTAGTGCTGCGCGCATACCTGCACCGCCCGCACCGATAACGATAGCGTCAAACTCTCTGATTGGCAGATTCATTTTATGCACCCCACACAACAATTGTTCCGTAAATTAAGTAAGCCAGTAAACCGACAATAATTGCCAGTTGTAGTACTAAGCGAATCGCTAACGGCTTAACATAGTCAGTCAGCACTTGCCACATACCAATCCAGGCATGCACAAGAATTGAGAACAATGTGAGGATAGTGAATACTTTGGTCACAGAGGAGGCAAAGAAGCCACGCCATACTTCATAGGTAATATCATTGATTGCGACAAAGCCAACAATGTAGAGTACGTAGAGGACGATAACGATCGCCGAGCCACGAATTAGCAGCCAGTCCTGGATACCAGTACGGCCTAAAGCTGAAGCATTACTTACCATACTAAGATCCCCGCCAGAATTGCCAGAATTACAGTAATTACAAATGTAATTTTTGCGGATGAGTTGCCCGCAGCAAGGGTTTCATCAACACAGCCGAAATCCATCAGCATATGACGAATACCACCACAAATGTGGTAAGCCAGTGCTGTTAAGATTCCCCAAAGAATGAACTTAGCAAAAAAGCCAGTCATTATTTCAGACGCGTATTGAAAACCTTCTGGAGAGGAGAGAGAAGTCCCTAGCAACCAAAGCAGAATACCAACTGCGATGAGAGTAATGACGCCAGAGACACGGTGCAAGATCGAAGATATTGCAGTAATCGGAAAGTGAATCGTCTGCAAATCAAGGTTGACAGGTCTTTGTTTTTTCACAATTTTGCCCACACAGCTCTTTATTATTTTCCATCCTCCGGACCTGGGGTGGAAATCAGACAGCGACAGGGGTACAAAATGCAACTTAACACAAACTTTAATCCATCATGTTTGAATAAAGTTGCATACTGATCACGCTGGGAACTCCTACTCAGGGTAATCCGGAGACCTGCCGCCAGTATAAAGTCTTCACATTGCTATTACAATTCCCACACAAAAGGTTTGGAGACATTTAGCCCGAACAGTGAGAAGGATCACGATTTAAACATTTTATATAAATGTGCTTATCTTATTTGACAATGATTCAACATTTATCTTACATATATGCCTGACAGATTTATCTGAATACGTTACGGATGACCCAGAGTCGTGTAGTAATGTGAATGAGTATGCAAGTATAAACAAAAGTTATGAAAGTTGTTTCCCTTACCACAAATAATGATATTGTAGAGAAAACAACAAAAAAAGAACATAACGCCCTATACACTCGTAAACAACCTAACCCCATTGTTATCGGTTGCCGGATTTCAAGGTTTTATGTGATATCCAGCTGATTTTCTCAACACACCGATAGAACAATGCTCAAAGACGCAGTATAACGCTGAGTTCTGGGTTGTTGAGTGTGGATTATCAAGCGCTAAGGAGACCGTAAATGGCTGATAACAAAGCTAAGATAATGACTGGAAGTAAAGGTGAATTCGAGCTAGACATCCTAAGCCCTACAATTGGTCAAGATGTTATCGATGTACGAGCTTTAGGTTCAAAAGGGTTTTATACATACGACCCAGGTTTTACTTCAACGGCATCATGTGAGTCTAAAATCACTTACATCGATGGCGATCAAGGCGTTCTACTCCACCGTGGTTACCCAATCGACCAACTCGCTACCCAAGCCTCCTATCTTGAAGTCTGCTACATCCTGCTATACGGCGAAGCACCTACTCAAGAGCAATATGACACCTTCAAACAAACAGTGACTCGTCACACCATGATCCATGAGCAAATCACTCGTATGCTTAATGGTTTCCGTCGTGACTCTCATCCAATGGCTGTACTGTGTGGTGTCACAGGGGCGTTAGCGGCATTCTATCACGATGCACTAGACGTCAATAATCCACGTCACCGTGAAATTACCGCTTACCGTTTGCTGTCTAAAATGCCAACTGTGGCAGCAATGTGTTACAAATATTCTATTGGTCAACCTTTTGTTTACCCTCGTAATAATCTATCTTACGCGGGTAACTTCTTGCACATGATGTTCTCTACACCATGTGAAGAATATGTGGTTAACCCAGTTCTTGAGCGCGCGATGGATAGAATCCTGATCCTGCACGCTGACCATGAGCAAAACGCATCAACCTCAACAGTTCGTACCGCAGGTTCTTCCGGTGCAAACCCATTTGCCTGTATCGCAGCAGGTATCGCGTCCCTGTGGGGACCGGCTCACGGTGGTGCTAACGAAGCTTGCTTACGCATGCTGGAAGAAATCCAAACTGTCGAACACATTCCTGCATTTATCGAGCGTGCGAAAGATAAAAATGACTCTTTCCGCCTGATGGGCTTTGGTCACCGCGTTTATAAAAACCATGATCCACGTGCTACCGTCATGCGTGAAACTTGCCATGAAGTACTGAACGAGCTGGGTCTAAATGACAGCCTGCTTGAAGTGGCTATGGAATTAGAGCGTATCGCCCTGAACGACCCGTACTTCATTGAGAAGAAACTGTATCCGAACGTGGACTTCTACTCAGGTATCATCCTGAAAGCGATGGGAATTCCATCATCAATGTTTACTGTTATCTTCGCTATTGCCCGTACTATTGGCTGGATTGCACATTGGAACGAAATGCATGATGAAGGTCTGAAAATTGCACGTCCGCGTCAGCTGTATACCGGCTATGACAAACGTGAATTCAGTTCAGATTTAAAGAAAAAATAATTTGACTGATTAAGACTTAAAGCCTCGAAAACTCGGGGCTTTTTGGTTTTTAACTCACTGTCTATTCACTATTTCTTGGCTTAACCCATCACGATATTCCCGCGGCGTCATTCCACTCATTTTACGAAAAAAACTGATAAATGCACTGTCGCTGGTCAACCCTAACTCTTGGGTAATAAATCCGTACGATTTTCCTAGCGTTAACAGTTCTATCCCTTTGATAAACCGCCATTGTTGTCGCCAAACTTGGTAATTCATCCCTGTTTCTTTTAAAAATATCCGAGTAATGGTTTTTTCACTCGCACCGACGGTTCTAGCGAGTTGATTGAGCGGTGGAGGCAACAACTCAATATTCAAGTGCTTAAAGCGCCGGTCTTGAGGTAATGATAGTAACATTGGCTCTGCTGTTGCACTTTGTAATTCATCAATAAAAACAGGCAGTAACCTTGCTAGCCGTCCCCTTTTCCAGTCACTCTCTAAGGGAGCAATTGCAATGCGTTCTAATAACTCTCGGAGTAAAGGAGAAATACTTAAAATACAAACCTGTTCAGAAATTTGCTGAGCATATTCTTGGCTTAAGTAAACCGAGCGATAACCCACTGAAGCTCGCATTTGAGCTCGATGCTTTGTAAATGGCGGGATCCACGCCACTCTTCCTGGTGGTAACAACGAAATTTTATTTTCCAAACTAATACGAATGCATCCTTGTTGAGTGAACAACAATTGTCCCATTTCATGGGAATGAGCGCCTGAATCGTGCTGCCCCATCTGTGCGGCAATCCCCAAAATAGGGGCATCATACCAGTGAGTTTGAAACTCATCCGACTGTAATAACCACGCCATAAACGTCTCTTTTTTGATATTTATTGTCTTTATTATTGTAATAAGACAACCAAAAAGCCACTAAACTTTGCGCCATTCCATCAAATTTGAAAATAAATAGGTAAATCAATATGGAGCGTGCACTTTCATTATCATTGGCAATTGCATTAATGATGTTTCCACAGATTGTCGAAACCATATATAGCCCAGCATTAACGGATATCGCTAGCGCATTCAATGTCGATGCAGAGCAAGCATCTCAAACGCTTTCTCTTTACTTTTTTGCATTCGCCTTAGGCGTTGTTTTTTGGGGAAGAATGTGTGATGTCATCGGGCGCCGTCCCACCATTTTATTGGGCTTAACCCTATATGGAATTGCATCGGTTAGTGTGCTTTTTGTATCTCAATTCTATTGGCTGTTGCTGCTACGAATGCTATCCGCTTTTGGTGCAGCAGTTGGCTCTATTGGTACACAAACCATGATGCGTGACAGTTTTCAAGGTCATACGTTAGCCAAAGTTTTCTCGGTGATGGGCATCGCCTTAGCAATAAGTCCCGCTCTTGGCATGATTTTCGGTGCCAGCTTAGTTTGGCTAGGTAGTTACCGAGCCGTTTTTATGGGTTTAGCGTTGTTAGCGACCATACTTTTGTTATGGTCATGTTATAAGCTTCCAGAGACCAAACCACAAAACGTGATCAAAACCCCATTTTTGACTACGTTTTTACACATGTTAGGGGATAAACGAATTTTCCAAAATGTGATGTTGATTGCATTTTTCAACATTAATTTATTCAGTTATTACCAACTTGGACCCTTTATTTTTGAACAATTAATGCTCAATCAGCAACAATTTGGGCTAACCGGTATTTTATTAGCGTTTGGTGTGGGAATGGGGTCACTGATTAACCACTATTTATTGGCGAAAAAACAGCCACCAGAAAAATTAGTTAAGTTAGCAAGTGGGCTATCTTTGGTCAGTGGCTGTTTAGTTTATCTACTACACGACAGTGTCTGGTTTGTGTTTCCTGTGATGGGGGTTGTCATTGGCTATGGAATTGCCATCCCAAATATTCTGGCGCATGCATTAAATCATTATCAAGATAGAAAAGGCACTGCAGGCGCAATTTTAGGGCTATTTTACTATATGGGATTAGCACTTGGATTAATGGTCGCCGGCGAGGTTCAAAACCTAGGATTAGTGCTCATCACTTCAAGCCTAATACTGCTCCTTACTGCACTAAAATACCGAACTTGACCTATTTCTTTCATCAAGCACAACGAGAATATTTTCTATCGAGAAATTATTTTCGATTACGTAGCTATTTTCTAAGGATTTCGAGCCACAACTAGGCGGCAAAAGAGTGAAGCCCTAGGAGCATACATAAGTATGTGACTAAGGTTCACGAATGCAGCCAACAACGTTGTGGTTTGAAAGACAAAGAAAATATGTATTTTCTAAATAGTTCAGGCTGTGGCAAGGCGGTGAGCAAAGACAGCTTGGGGAGCATACACAAGTATGTGACCCAAGTGGCTGCGTGAAACCAACACAGCCACAGCGTGAAATATGACGAAAATTTAGGCTGGGTTATCTATATCGATAAAAACTGCATCCATCCCATGCTGATCCACCAGCCACTTAGTCAACGCTTTAATCCCATAACGCTCTGTTGCGTGATGCCCTGCGCTGTAGAAATGAATACCCATTTCTCTTGCTATATGGATGGTTTGTTCTGAGACCTCCCCTGTCACAAAGGCATCAACACCAAATTCCGCGGCTTGCATGATGAAGCTTTGACCACCACCTGTACACCATGCGATTTGGCGAATCTCGTCCTTGGCATTATCACCACAATGTAATACTTTGCGTCCTAAGCGAGTTTCTAAACGCTGAGTTAACTCTACTGGCGAAATTGGTTGATCAAAGAAACCAAATGGCATTAGTGGCTCAATGTTGCCATTTACTTGCACGCCCATAATGTGCGCGAGTTGTGCATTGTTGCCTAGGTCTGGGTGAGCATCTAACGGAAGGTGGTAACCATAAAGGTTGATATCATTTGCCAGTAATGTTTTTAGGCGATTTCTTTTCATGCCTTTGATAATGGCAGGTTCGTTTTTCCAGAAATAACCATGATGTACAATCACTGCATCTGCATTTAATCTTACCGCTTCATCCAATAATGCTTGGCAAGCTGTCACACCTGTAACAATTTTTTTCACATGTGGACGACCTTCCACTTGTAATCCATTTGGTGCGAAGTCTTGGATTTCACTGACTTTTAACTCATCGTTAATCAGCTCTTCTAACTTAAAATTATGCATAATCGTATCCTTTACCTACTGAATTCCTAACTTATTGGTATTTGATTAGCATAAACGTAAATCACATTTTTTTCTGCTGTATTTATTGGCAAACTCACACAAGCTAAGAATTAAGCTGAATTTGAAAAAGAAAGGGAATTAAACAAGAAGGCTCCCCACGGAGAGTCTTCTTGAGTTTACAGAATTACGGCTATTTTTAGTCTTTCTTCGATTTGTTCGCAAAGAAAATATCAGATTGAATATCTTCAGTTCGAATAGTGAAAAGTTGGTTAGTTAAATCTTCAGTTAACTTCTCGGCGCTTGCCATGACATCCAGATTAAACTTATTAAGCATTTTATTGGCAGCGGCTTTATCTGTTTTGGCCATTTTTAAGTAATTCACTTCCATAGCTTTTTGCTCTAACGCCGTTTTCGCTTCCCACTCTTGGTAGGCTTTTTTAACAATAGGCGCAAGTTTAGGGTAGTCAGTCATCACCAATGTTTGTAATTTACGGTATTTCCAATAAATAGAATCGCTATCCGCCTTGTCAGTTCCAACACCGTAATGTTTTGGATAAGCTTCTAGCCCACTATAGTAAGGAACAAATGCGGTCAAATCCGCCATCCCTAGACCAACATATGTCACTTCACCAATTTCTTGCGGTAACTCTGGACGTACTTGCATCACATGAGCTTCATAAGTTCTAAACACGCTAATTGGTCGCCATGGCTCTTTTCCGTTTAAGCCATTGGTATACGGATCATGTTCCGTGCCTTCAAAGTGATTACGTAGCATGGCTTTCGCTTCTTCTACAGAGACTTTTTTCTCTGGTGTTAAGAATGGAGCAAAATTTCTACCATCTGCAATATCTTGTTTTAACGACGGATTAAACTGCTGCTGAATGATCCAAACTCGTGGGTCGTTATAATCACGATCACGTTCATCATCACGCGTATAGGCTTTAGAAAAATTGAATGCGCCATCTTTTTCTGGGTTGTATAAACCTTTTTCTATTGCAAATTCAACGAGATTTTTAGAGCCAAGCATATCGGGACTATTCGCCTCAAACGCTTGTAAACGCCCCTGATTTCCCGTTGCAAAATATTTATCTTTTGCAATTTTTTGAGCCATCCATTGATGCCCCGTTCCAGTTTCTAAATACCACAGTTCATTTTTATCGACGACAGCAACACCAAAACCTTCACCAGCACCTTGGGTTTCAATAATATTACCTAAAAGCTCCACCGCTTCACGGGCTGTTTTTGCACGGGAAAGAAGTATATCTGGAATATCATCTTCTGTAATTCCAGTTTCTTCAACATAGGGATCAAACGCTAATGCTTTAGGAGAAGCAAATATAGATTCAGTACCACTGACTCCTACACCTAATTCATTAAATCCAGTTGCACCATGTAATTGTGTTTTCCAATTTGGCACAGTTGTATATCGTAATGAATTTTTTGGTAATGGGTAGGTGAAATTATTAGCACCATTATGTTCTTTTGTACTATATATTCCTGATTGATTTTTTTTGGCTGGATGTATTACAAAATGCTGAGCTTTTAATGCACTGCTATCAGCGCTTCTCGCGATAATTAACGAGCCATCATTCGTAGCTTCACTACCTGCAAGTAGTGTGGTACAAGCCAATCCAGATGATATTAATGCGATATTAATTGACAATGCGATAACACATTTTTTAAATAGAATCATGATATTCCTCATTGGCTATTTATAATTAAATATCTTTTGAATTTTAATAAAATATAATCTAATTTTATTGGGAATGGATATTAGCAATGAGATAAAGACAATTACCGTGATTCACTTCTCAGTGTCAAATAAGTTAATGAATTTAAATTTCAAATTAAATAACATGACTGTAATTTAAATAACATTGAAGTATAGGAATTAATTATTATGATTTTTATATAAAAAAATCCCCACAATTAAATTATTGCAGGGATATCTTTTTAGTGAATTGAATCACTGATTAACGATGGCTTTCCATCGTCACTTCTGAGCTAGCCAACCACACAGGTTTATCGCTCGTTTTCGCCCAGACTTTATGCAGGTAGCTATAAAATCGTGCTCTTTGTGGGTAAAAAACCATAACCGGAAACGCAATAATGCCAGCTGTTACAGCAGCAGTGCGGCGTAAAAGTACCTGATTACGGGAATATTCTTGATATGTGGACATCGATATCCTCCTTCAGTAGCCACTCAATTTTTGCCGATTCCAGTATTGCTCTTTACTCCCATCAACCTAAGTCACAAAAGAGGCACCAAAATCGAACACCAACGTTAATCTTCATTAACTGAACCTATAATAACGTAATTTGTGTAATTAAACTACTCATCTGACTACTTTAGATTAAAATAAATTCATTTTTTTTAGCTAATTCTGTTGTTTTATTACGAAATGTAGCAAAAGGCAGTAATAAACCAACAAACAAATCACATTTCATTAACAGACTATACTTTGGTTAGTGCTTTCATCATGAATAATGAATGAGCAAATTTAATTGGGCATTTTTATACTATTTTTACACCCTACCTTCTTTTTTTATCAGCTTATTTACAAGTAAATGCCTAACCTAACGCAATGGAAATAATAAGGAGATAACAATGTCACTACTTTCCATTTCTGGGGCAGTTCTTGTTGTTGTACTGCTGGTTTATCTGATTTATGCCCTGCTCAACGCGGAGAATTTCTGATATGGCCACCAATGCGTTTTTACTCATTGCCAGTTTTTTACTGGTATTAATGCTGCTAGCCAAACCACTTGGTCACTTTATTGCCTATCTTATCGATGGTGATATGCCTCGTGCTATTTCAAAGAGTGAATCGGTATTCTGGCGGTTAAGCGGAATCAAACAAATAGGGCGAGATCTCCCTGAGATGAATTATAGGCAATATGCCATCGCCATCTTTATGTTTAATTTGCTGGGATTTGGATTACTGTTTGTTATTTTGCTGTGCCAAGGCTCGTTACCTTTAAACCCACAACACTACCCAGGCATGAGCTGGGACTTAGCGTTTAATACTGCCATTAGCTTTGTGGCAAATACCAACTGGCAATCTTATAGCGGAGAAAACACCTTAAGCTATTTGAGCCAGATGGTCGGGTTAACAGTGCAAAATTTTCTCTCGGCTGCAACAGGGATAGCCGTCGTGTTTGCACTGATCCGTGCATTCTCACGACACGGCAGCAAAACCATTGGTAATGCTTGGGTCGATTTAGCACGTATCACGCTATATCTCCTTTTGCCATTATCCATTGTGTTTGCTTTATTCTTTGTTAGCCAAGGGGTTATTCAGAATTTCTCCCCTTATATTCTAAGTAGTAACCTTGATAGCAGCTCACAATTATTGCCGATGGGACCCGTTGCTTCGCAAGAAGCCATTAAGCTGTTAGGAACCAATGGAGGGGGATTTTTTGGGGCTAACTCATCACACCCATTTGAAAACCCTACAGCCTTAAGCAATTTTGTCCAAATGTTGGCTATCTTCTTAATTCCAACTGCACTCTGCTTTGCTTTTGGTCGTACCGTCAGTGATAGCAAACAAGGTCATGCTCTGCTATGGGCAATGGCGATTATTTTTGTGATCGCCGCAGCGGTCGTGATCCACGAAGAATACGTTGGCAACCCATTTTTAGGGGAATTGCATGCAACAAGCACCGCTAATCTTGAAGGAAAAGAAAATCGCTTCGGTACATTAGGCTCTGCCTTGTATGCCGTCGTGACTACCGCAGCATCTTGTGGTGCAGTGAACTCAATGCATGATTCCTACACGGCATTAGGCGGCATGGTGCCTATGTGGCTAATGCAAATCGGAGAAGTTGTCTTTGGCGGCGTGGGATCAGGCCTCTACGGTACGCTGTTATTTGTTTTACTCGCAGTTTTCTTAGCTGGGTTGATGATTGGGCGCACACCTGAATACCTTGGTAAAAAAATTGAAGTGCGTGAAATGAAAATGGTGGCATTGGCAATTTTAGTCACGCCAACCTTAGTACTACTCGGCACAACAATTTCACTCATGACTGAAGCGGGACGTGCTGGCATTCTTAACCCAGGCGCACATGGATTCAGTGAAGTGCTATACGCTTTCTCATCCGCAGCCAACAACAACGGCAGTGCATTTGCAGGATTAAGCTCGAATACGCCGTATTATAATGTGATGCTGGCGTTAGCCATGTTCTTTGGTCGTTTTGGTGTCATTTTCCCAGTATTAGCCATCGCGGGTTCTATGGCAGTGAAAAAACCTCAAGCGGCAAGCCTTGCTGCATTACCAACACACGGTCCGCTGTTTATCGGTTTATTAATCATGACAGTTCTTCTCATTGGTGCGCTGACCTTTGTACCTGCCCTTGCGTTAGGTCCGATCGCAGAACATCTGCAAATTTGGTTAGCGGCATAATGAGGGTGAAAAAATGAAAAATCAAAAAACACAATTATTTGATAGCAAACTGGTTCGCCAATCAACCCTTGATGCCATTAAAAAACTGACACCACAAGCACAATGGCGTAACCCAGTGATGTTTGTTGTCTACATCGGCAGCATCATGACGACATTATTATGGATAGCGATGATCGCTGGCTATAGCGAAGGCAACGCTTGGTTTAGTGGCATGGTGACATTATGGTTATGGTTTACCGTACTGTTTGCTAACTTTGCAGAAGCGTTAGCGGAAGGACGCAGTAAAGCCCAAGCACAAAGCTTAAAAGGGGTCAAACAACAAAGTCGTGCGACCAAACTGGCAACAGCCGCTCTCGATGCACCGCAAGAAATGGTCAGTTCAGACCAGCTACGCAAAGGTGATATCGTGCTGATCCGAGCTGGGGAAACGATCCCTTGTGATGGTGAAGTGATTGAAGGCGGTGCATCGGTAGATGAAAGTGCTATTACAGGGGAATCAGCACCCGTCATCCGCGAATCCGGTGGTGACTTCTCATCGGTCACAGGGGGAACTCGAGTCCTTTCCGACTGGCTGATCGTCGAATGTACGGTTAACCCGGGCGAAACCTTCTTAGACCGTATGATATCGATGGTGGAAGGCGCACAGCGCCGTAAAACGCCAAATGAAATCGCCTTAACTATTTTGTTAACCGCGCTAACAATTATCTTTGTGTTAGTCTGCGCAACCTTATACCCATTCACCCTGTTTGCCACTGAGTATGCAGGTGCAGGTGGTGCAGTTTCGATTATTGTTTTAATTGCCCTTCTGATCTGTTTGATTCCAACCACGATTGGTGGATTGCTTTCGTCCATCGGTGTTGCTGGTATGAGTCGTATGCTAGGCGCAAATGTGATTGCCACCAGCGGTCGTGCTGTTGAAGCCGCTGGGGATGTGGACGTACTGTTGTTGGATAAAACGGGCACCATCACCCTCGGTAATCGTCAAGCCTCTGACTTTTTACCGCTAAGCGGCGTCACAGAGCAGCAATTAGCCGATGCGGCTCAGCTCTCTTCACTGGCGGATGAAACCCCAGAAGGACGCAGCATTGTGGTGCTCGCAAAACAGAAATTCAATTTACGCGAACGTGATATCCACGCAATGAATGCGACTTTTGTTCCCTTCTCCGCGATGACAAGAATGAGCGGTGTTAACGTGGGTGAGCGCATGATCCGTAAAGGTTCTGCGGATGCTATCCGTCGCTATGTAGAAGCCAATCATGGAAAATTCCCTGTTGAAGCAGACAAGCTTGTCGAACAAGTTGCCCATGCAGGGGGAACACCATTAGTCGTTGTTGATAGCCAAACCGTTCTCGGCGTCGTTGCACTCAAAGACATCGTGAAAGGTGGGATGAAAGAGCGTTTTGCACAAATGCGCGCCATGGGGATCAAAACCGTTATGATTACGGGGGATAACCACCTGACGGCGGCGGCAATCGCTGCGGAAGCAGGCGTGGATGATTTCTTAGCGGAAGCCACTCCAGAGGCAAAACTCGCTTTAATACGCCAGTACCAATCCGAAGGTCGACTCGTTGCGATGACGGGTGACGGGACTAACGATGCCCCTGCACTGGCACAAGCTGACGTTGCTGTCGCGATGAACTCAGGTACTCAAGCCGCTAAAGAAGCGGGGAACATGGTGGATTTGGATTCGAACCCAACCAAGTTAATTGAAGTCGTTCATATTGGTAAACAAATGCTGATGACCCGAGGTTCATTAACCACATTCAGTATTGCCAACGATATCGCCAAATACTTCGCGATTATTCCGGCATGCTTTGCCGTCACATGGCCACAGCTCAATGCATTAAATATTATGCACTTACATTCACCGGCATCGGCGTTGCTGTCCGCGGTTATTTTTAATGCCCTGATTATTGTGTTCTTAATTCCACTGGCATTAAAAGGGGTAAATTATCGCCCCATGAGCTCTCAGTCACTTTTACAACGCAATTTAAGCTTGTACGGTTTAGGCGGATTGATTGTCCCATTCGTGGGGATCAAGCTTATCGATATGTTCATCAGCTTATTTGGTATTTAAGGAGCCTATTATGAACATGTTTCGTTCTTCATTTATGATCTTAGTTTTACTGACATTGGTCACGGGGATTGCTTACCCGCTACTCGTCACAGGGATCGCCAATGTAATTTTTCCAGCTCAATCGATGGGCTCGCTGATCCTGCAAGATAATCGCGTTATTGGTTCATCATTAATTGGGCAGTCTTACCAAAATGACCATTATTTCTACGGTCGCCCCTCAGTGACGGCAGATGTACCGTATAATGCACTGGCATCTGGTGGTAGCAATTTAGCGATCAGCAATCCTTTGTTAACAAAAGAATTAACTGAGCGCGCTGTGGCATTGAAACAGCATGAACCTGATGGCGGAGACTCTCTACCCGTGGATTTACTCACCGCATCATCAAGTGGGTTAGATCCACATATTTCAGTAGCTGCCGCCTTATATCAAGCGCCACGGATTGCCAAAAACAGACAGTTATCGATAGACACAGTAAAATCGATTATCGCTGATAACACTCAATCTCCGCTGTTTAGATTCTTAGGGGAGCCAGTTGTCAACGTGCTAGAATTGAACCTTGCCCTTGATGCCTATCAGCGGGAAGCTAACAGTCAAAATCACTGAGGTCAGTTATGAATAATCAGGAGCCTATCCGCCCAAACCCAGATGACCTGTTGGTAAAGGCAAATGAAACTGGACGCGGCAAACTTAAGATTTTCTTCGGTGCTTGTGCGGGTGTTGGGAAAACTTATGCCATGTTGCAAGAAGCGCAACGCCTTCGAGCACAAGGGTTAGATGTGCTGATTGGCGTGGTCGAAACTCATGAACGAGAAGAAACTGCCGCGTTACTGGATGGGCTCCCGCAACTTCCTCCGTTAAAAATCAACCATCGAGGGCGTCGCCTGCACGCCTTCGATATTGATGCAGCATTAGCAAGGCATCCTGCCATTATCTTGATGGATGAACTTGCCTTCAGTAATCCAAATGGCAGCCGTCATCCTAAACGCTGGCAAGATGTCGAAGAACTGCTGGATGCGGGGATCGATGTTCTTACGACAGTGAATGTGCAACATATTGAAAGTTTGAATGATATCGTGGGAAGCATCACGGGCATTCGCGTACGAGAAACCGTTCCCGACCATATTTTTGATGCCGCCAATGAAGTGGTATTAGTTGATTTGCCGCCAGATGACCTTCGCCAGCGCCTAAAAGAAGGCAAAGTGTATATACCGGGGCAAGCAGAACGCGCTATCGAGCATTTTTTCCGTAAAGGTAATCTCATTGCCTTACGTGAATTGGCGTTACGACGCACAGCCGACCGTGTTGATGATCAAATGCGAGAGTTTCGCGATGGCAAAGGAGAAGCCCCCGTTTGGCATACTCGGGATGGGTTATTGTTATGCATTGGGCATAATACTGGCAATGAAAAACTGGTACGCGCAGCAGCCCGACTCGCCGCTAAATTTGGCAGTGTTTGGCATGCGGTATATGTCGAAACCCCCACATTGCACCAACTTCCTGAAAATCAGCGCCGCGCCATTTTAAAAGCACTTCGGCTCGCACAAGACTTGGGTGCCGAAACCGCCACACTGTCTGATCCCAACGAGGAAAAAGCGATTTTACGTTACGCTCGTGAACATAACCTGGGTAAGATTTTAATTGGCCGGCGTGATAAACATCGCAAATGGTATAAATTTAAATTACACCAAGGCTTTGCCGATAGACTGGGTAAGCTAGGTCCTGATTTAGACTTAATCATCGTTGCTCTCGAAGAAAAAAGTGATTGGGATAAAGAGCCGGAAAGAAAGCCATTCACCGAAAAATGGCGTTCAGACATGAATGGTTATTTAATGGCGATAGCCATGTGTGCTGCCATCACTTTATTCTCACGTACATTTTTACTGGCACTGGACAAAGCTAACCTCGTGACACTCTATTTGCTTGGGGTGGTGCTAGTCGCGCTCTTTTATGGTCGGCGCCCTTCCGTCTTTGCCGCGTTAATCAACGTAGTCAGCTTTGACCTATTCTTTGTGCAACCTCACTTTTCATTAGCCATTATGGATATGCAGTATTTAGTGACTTTTACTGTGATGCTAATTGTGGGGGTTGTCGTCGGGAATCTCACCGCCGGCATGCGCTATCAAGCGCGCATTGCTCGCTACCGTGAGCAACGTACACGCCATTTATATGAAATGACCAAAGAGCTAGGTCAAGCACTTAGCACTGAAGATATCGGGAAAACAGGCTATCATTTTTTGAATAATGCTTTCCAAGCAAAAACCTGTTTACTTCTGCCTGATGAGAATAACCAACTCACACCATTACAGTGTGAAGGTTATAGTCAATTACAGATAGACAAAGCCATTGCTAAATGGAGCTTTGATAAGCGCCAACCGGCTGGCGCAGGAACCGATACGTTGCCCAGCGTGCCATACCAATTACAACCTATCACGACCGCCGATGAAACCCTTGCTGTGCTCGCCATTGAGCCGCGTAATATTCGCCAATTATTGATCCCTGAGCAGCAACGTATGCTGCAAACCTTTACAGGGCTCATCGCGAGTAGCCTGTCACGCTTACAACTCACCAAACAGGCAGAAACAGCTAAATTGGATGTTGAACGGGAGCAATTGCGAAATTCACTGCTGGCTGCCCTATCTCATGATCTCAAAACACCACTGACGGTCTTATTTGGGCAGAGTGAAATTTTAATGTTAGAGCTATCTGCGGAAAACTCCCCTCTCACGGAGCAAGTTAACCAGATGCGCCAGCAAGTTTTGAGCACATCACGACTGGTCAATAATTTACTGGATATGGCTCGCTTACAATCAGGTGGGATCCACCCAAATCTAGAGTGGGAATCGCTGCAAGAAATTACCAGTAGCGCAGTTAGGATCTTAGATTACACTTTAGATAGTCATCCTCTTGATATTGATATTCCAGCAGATTTACTATTGTATTGCGACGGAAACTTGATTGAACGCGTGTTAATTAACTTACTCGAAAATGCCATCAAATATAGCGATAATGACACCCCTATCGGCATTCGAGCCTCGATTGAGGCACAAAAGGTCCATATCGAAGTGTGGGATGCCAGTAATGCAATCCCTGACGGGCAAGAAAAAACCATTTTCGATAAATTTTCTCGCGCACAAAAAGAGTCAGCAATTCCAGGCGTTGGCTTAGGTTTAGCTATCTGTCGTGCTATTATCCATCTCCATGACGGTGAAATTTGGGCACAAAACAATGATAAAGGCGGCGCCAGCTTCCATTTTGTTTTGCCATTAAAGCCGTTACCCGAGATTGAAAACGAAAGCGAAAACGAAATTTAGGAGCATCTAGCGTACTGTGAGTTCCCATCAAATCCTGATCATTGAAGATGAAAAAGAGATCCGCCGCTTTGTTCGATTAGCGCTGGAGGGTGAAGGCTGGAAAATTTTTGAAGCCGAAAATTACCAACGAGGACTCATTGAAGCGGGAACTCGTCAGCCCGATTTGGTGATTTTGGATCTTGGATTACCGGATGGCGATGGATTAGATTTGATCCGTGATTTGCGCCAATGGAGCAGTATCCCGCTGATTGTGCTTTCCGCTCGAGAAGAAGAATCACAAAAAGTCGCCGCCCTGGATGCCGGTGCCGATGATTATCTCACAAAACCTTTTGGTATTAGCGAGTTGCTCGCCCGTGTTCGTGTAGCCTTACGACGTTTTGGTAAAGCAGGACAAGAAAGCCCTACGTTTCAATTTGGCGATGTCACCGTGGATTTTATCAACCGTATCGTGACTAAAGGTAGCGAAGAGCTACACCTCACCCCCATTGAGTTTCGGTTACTGAGCGAACTTGTCGCCAATAGTGGAAAAGTACTCACTCAGCGCCATTTGTTGCTGCAAGTTTGGGGACCGAGTTACGTCGAACATAATCACTATCTACGCATTTATATGGGGCATTTACGCCAGAAGTTGGAAAATGACCCTGCTCGCCCCGAACATCTTTTAACTGAAACCGGTATTGGCTACCGTTTTATGCCTTAATTTATGCCTTAAAACCTAAGTTTGTCTTAACGCATGATTCTCAGACTATTACTGATAGTTTATTCATCGCGGCTGCCTATAATCTCTCCAATCTTAATTTATCGGAGCGTTTCCTGTGCAATCGTTACTGACTCAAGCTTCTCGCCGTTTTGCTTCAATCTTAGTGATTTTTTTAACTATTTTCGTCACCACCAAAGCCCTTGCGCTAAGCCCAGAAGAGAAAACGCGGACTGAAGCGTTGTTAACGGAATTAGGCAAACAGCAGAATTTAACGTTCACGCGTAATGGTTCCGGTCATTCCGCACCAGAAGCTGAATCCCATTTGCGTTTAAAGCTGGGTAAAACCGAAAAGCGCTTACAGACAACAGAGCAGTTTATTGACAATGTGGCATCCAAATCCTCTATCACCGGAGAAGAGTATCAAGTCACCGATGCCCAAGGTAAAGTCACCAGCGCCAATCAATATCTGCATGATTTATTGAAAAATAACGTTGATAAACAAACCAAATAACCCGTTTTATCCCCTCCCGATTAATGAAGCGCCCCAATAGCTTGCGGGCACTTCATTATGTCGCTGTCTTTCGTGAACCGCCTTACTCCTCGCATAATGAAAAGACCTTTTTCATGATCGAGAATCCCCATTTCCCTGACCCTATATATCCGCCAATCAGAATCACAATCCGAATCTTATAACCCTATACAGACCAAAGCATTAGATGCGCTGATGAAATTCGTTGATAGTTGCCTTGTTGTTCAAAAAGCAATTTGATTGAAATGCTGACTTTCTAAAACATAAAAAACTGATTAATTATCATAAGTTATTCTTAATAATTATTATTATCATACAATATTTAAATGATTATTATTATCATATAGAATGCGAAGTTAAAGTTTGAAAACAATAGAACGCTAATGTATTAGCTTGCGCATCTATATGTTTTTCATCTAAAAACTTTACATTTTCACATTGAGAGCACATTGATTTAATTCAGATATATTTACGCCAGAGATGTCAAAGAATACATCGGTGTAAGTATGAACGGTAAAAGAAAAACTCACTTTTATCCCTCCTGACCAAATCAAAAAATATCCATCGTGTGAAAACTTGCACTACTAGGTTTCCATACCGTCTTAAATTTCACGTTGAAAATAGGGATGAACAGGTATTGCTATGTTAAATAAAAATAAGCTATCAGTGCTATCACTGTTAGTAGTTTCTCCATTCGCTTCAGCAACTGATGTTTTGGTTGTGACTACACCAAGCTCAAATGATTCATATACCGCAACAACGACTTCTTCTGCAACGAAGAATGAGACTGAGATAATGAAAATACCACAGACGGTAAATGTGGTGACCAAAACCCAAATAGAAAACAGAGCAGCAGAAACTGTTGTGGATGCATTGAGATATACACCAGGTGTGGTTACAGAATACCGTGGTGATTCAAATCGCAATGATGAAGTATTCAGTCGCGGTTTTGATTATGCGAACAAAATTCTAGATGGCATTCCTTTTGGCGGAAATGCGTCCTCGTCAATGGGCACAACCGAACCTTGGTTTCTGGACAGAGTTGAGATGATTAAAGGACCGGCATCTGTGCAGTATGGGCAAATAAGTCCTGGTGGGGTTATTGCCATGACAAGCAAAAAACCAACCGCGCAGAGCATCAATAAAATTCAGTTACGACTAGGTAATCGAAATAAAACAGAAGGATTTTTTGATCTGGGTGGCAAGCTAACGGATGATGGAAATATCCTCTACCGTTTAAATGGCTTGGCAAAAAAGAAAGACACTCAGGTTCGAGACTATGAAGAAGAAAAATATGCCATCGCTCCCGCAATATCATTCCTAAATGAAGACACAACGTTCACTCTTTTGGCTTATCTACAGAACTCACCGAAAAATGGTTATCGAAATTTTCTTCCTAAAGTTGGCACTCTAGAATCAACCCCAGAAGGAAAAATTCCACAAGATTTCAACATAAGCAATCCTGACTATAATATTTCCAAACAAAAACAACATAGTATTGGATATGAATTTGAACATAATTTTAGTGATCAAATTTCATTGGTACAAAAAGCACGCTACGCAGAAATTGATGAAAAATATAATTATTTAGTATTTAACACCTTAGCAAGTGAAGCTAAAAACTATCCTTATGTACTCAAACGAATGGCTCAGCACGAAAAAACGAAACTCAATACATTTGGTGTTGATACCCATTTAAATTTCGACATTGATAATGGGGGGCTTTATCAAACACTATTAGTCGGCGTCGATTACAAATGGACTAAAGAGGATAAACAGTTTTGGCGTGACAGAAGCGGTAACTATGATATTGATTGGCGTAACCCCCAATACCAGAAAATTGATGAATCCAAGCAGACGCTATTCACCGACCAGTTACAAAAAAGCGATCAAATCGGTATTTATATTCAAGACCAAATTGAATGGAATAGCTGGAACTTATTAGCTAGCACCCGATATGACTGGATTGAAGTAAAAACGCTAGACAGAACGAACAGTGACAAATCACAACAAAATGATGGCAAACTAACCGGCTTAGTTGGGGTGTTATACTCATTTGATAATGGTATTTCCCCTTATATTAGCTACAGCACCTCTTTTGAGCCGAATCTTACTACCAACAGAAAGCCAGAAAGTCAGCCGTTTGATCCTAAAACAGCAAAACAAACAGAAATCGGTATCAAGTATCTCACCCCTGACCAAAAAACGCTGGCGACCTTATCTCTCTATCATATCGAGCAAAAAAACATTCCTAAATACGACTCTGAATTAGGTTATATGACGCTAATCGGCAAAGGTGAAAGTAAAGGTGTGGAAGCCCAGATAAACAGTAAGCTTACCGACAAATTTGCTGTTACAGGGGCATATTCATATACCAGAACCAAAGTGCTTGAAACGTCAAACAGTGCTGAAAAAGGAAAAGAATTTCCTCGAATCCCTAAAAATATGGCCTCCGTATGGGGACAATATGAAGAAAACTCAGGGATGCTAAATGGACTGAAAGCAGGAGCAGGAGTGCGCTATATCGGTTCCAGTCAGGCAGGGGCAGATAATAGCTTTTCTGTGCCTGGGGTAACACTTTACGATGCTATGGTTGGCTATGAACTTGCCAATATTTCGCCATCTTTGAAAGGCGCAACGATACAGTTAAACGTTAATAACTTAATGGATAAACATTATGTTTCATCCTGTGGCATGAGTGATGCCTGCTTTTATGGCATCGGTCGTACTGGTACTGTCACGTTTGATTACGCCTGGTAAAACAAAGAGTAAGAACAAAGGCTACGACAAATTAAGATGTAGCCTTTGTTATCTCATTAATAATAACGATTAATTTGAAAGTGAGGGCTCATGAAGTCTGTTTTGCTTTACGTCATGGTTGCTTTTAGTGCAGTACCCGCAATAGCCGCTCCTTGCAACGAACTGCCTCTCCAAGGGGTTCAGGAAGGTGTATTCGATACCGAGGGCAAGGTTTGCTTTAGGCTTCCAGCGCTTAATGAAAACTATGTTGTTGCCACACTAAAAGGGGCTACAGGGGCACAATTGCTCGACCAGCAAAACCATCATTTACGCACGTTATTGGAAGCAGGACCTGCTGATGGAGAAAAATCGCTACTTTTTTCATCCCCGATAGGGCAAGTTTCATCATTAATGTTATATGGAAATAGCGGTAGTGAATGGAAATTTAACTGGCAAATGACAGAAACTCAGCCACTCAACCGCGTGCGAAAACTTGACCCAGTCAGTCCTACTTTACAGCAACTCGCAAAGGAGCTGGCAGCAGGAGGAACGACAGATGCATTTTGGGAAAAACAGCAACTCATCGGTACGCCTTTAGTTGAACCCGTAGATACATCCCATAAACGAGTCACTTTTTTGTGGCGCGCAGCGCGCGGTAACGTGTTTATTTTAGGGTCTCCGGCAGGCGATCATGATCCCATGTTTAAACTTGGTGACTCCGATGTTTGGTTTCGCAGCTACGTGGTCCCTGCAGATACGCGTATGCAATATCAATTGGCACCTGACGTTCCTAAAGTAGATGGCAGTGCGCGTGAACAACGCCGTGCAATTTTAGTCACTGCACAAGCAGACCCTTTAAATCGCGCGACTATGAGTATAGAAAATGATGATAAGTGGAACACCTCATCTTTACTTGATTTAAAACCCTCACGGTATTTTACCCGCGATACAATGAAACAGCCTATACGTTATGGTTCTTTGACTCGACATACATTAAAAAGTAGTTTCCTTAGAAATAGTCGAGAAATCATTCTTTATCGCCCAAAAGCAACGCCCCCCGTTAGTTGGACATTATTTTTGTTTGATGGCCAAATTTGGCAGGATAAATATCACACCGCCAATGTAATTGATGGTTTGATTGCTAATCATCAATTACCCCCTATTAATATTGTCTTTATAGATAGTCTGGATAGTAAACGTCGCTCCAAGGAACTCCCCCCAAACCAAGCCTTTGCTGACTTTATGGCGCTGGAACTGCTACCTTGGGTGAGCAAAAATGGTATTGAAATAAATAATGAAAAGACGATTGTGGCTGGCGCAAGTTATGGAGGATTGGCATCATCCTGGGTCGCATTGCGATATCCAAACCAATTTAGTCATGTGCTGAGCCTATCTGGCTCGTACTGGTGGGCACCTGAAGGTGAAAAGCCAGGATGGTTAACTCGTCAATATCAGCAATCACCGCATTATCCGATCAGTTTCTGGATACAAGCAGGGTTATTTGAAAACCAAGGTGCTGATGGCGGCATTTGGCTTAATAGCCAAGAACTTGAACATGTTTTGCGAGATAAAAACTACAAAACCAGCTTCCATTCATGGTCAAGTGGTCATGATTATGCTGCTTGGATAGAAGCATTGGTTTATGGGTTGAAAGACTTCACGAGCCAACGCTGAATCTTCTGAGGGTGACCAGCTGCGCCCACAACGGTATGTTGATATAAAAAGACCCCCAACTATTGGGGGTCTTTTTTTAGACCGTTCTCAACAATCCTCTAAATAATTCGTATTATAGCAAGGCGGCAAGTGAGCCAATCCCTCGACACAAGTATGTGACTAGGGTTAGCAAGCGCAGCCAACGCCGCTACAGCGCGAAGTATGACAAGGATTTAGTTAGACTCAATCTTAGCCCACGTATCTCGCAATCCAACCGTACGGTTAAACACCAGTTTATCCGCGCTGCTCAGTTTATTATCTGCGCAGAAATACCCTTCACGCTCAAACTGATACGCTTTTTCTGCTGGCGCATCACGTAGGCTTGGTTCTACAAAACCTTGGCGGATAACCAGAGATTCTGGGTTTAAGGTTGATAAGAAATCATCTTCTGCCGCTGGGTTTGGTACCGTGAATAAGCGGTCATATAGACGAATTTCCGCTGGCAATGCATGTGCTGCACTTACCCAGTGGATAACGCCTTTCACTTTACGACCATCGGCTGGATCTTTGTTAAGCGTGTCCGCATCGTAAGTACAGAAGATAGTGGTGATGTTGCCTTCTGCATCTTTTTCTACGCGTTCTGCTTTGATGATATACGCATTACGCAGGCGTACTTCTTTACCTAATACCAAGCGCTTATATTGGCGGTTAGCTTCTTCACGGAAGTCTGCACGGTCAATATACAGTTCATTGCTAAATGGCACTTCACGCGTTCCCATGTCTGGGTTGTTCGGATGATTTGGCGCCTTCAGAATTTCTTCCCCTGCTGGCATGTTTTCAATCACTAAACGTACAGGGTCGATAACTGCCATTGCGCGTGGAGCGGAGTCATTTAGGTCATCACGGATGCAAGATTCTAATGCTGCCATTTCAACATTATTATCTTGTTTTGTAACACCGATGCGACGACAGAATTCACGGATTGAAGCCGCTGTGTAACCACGGCGACGTAAACCTGAAATTGTCAGCATGCGTGGATCATCCCAACCAGCAACATGTTTTTCAGTCACAAGTTGGTTTAACTTACGCTTAGACATCACTGTGTATTCAAGATTCAGACGAGAAAATTCGTACTGACGTGGATGACAATCAATAGTGATGTTGTCCAATACCCAATCATACAGACGGCGGTTGTCTTGGAATTCTAATGTACACAGTGAGTGTGTAATACCTTCCAGCGCATCAGAAATACAGTGGGTGAAGTCATACATCGGGTAGATGCACCACTTGTTGCCAGACTGGTGATGCTCTGCAAATTTAATACGATACAAAACTGGATCGCGCATAACCATAAATGGTGATGCCATGTCGATTTTTGCACGTAAACATGCTTTACCTTCTTCGAATCCACCTGCGCGCATTTTTTCAAACAGCGCCAAGTTATCTTCGATCAAGCGTTCACGGTATGGGCTATTTTTACCTGGCTCTTTTAATGTGCCACGGTATTCACGAATTTCGTCAGCACTGAGCTCATCAACATAAGCCAGACCTTTTTTGATTAGCTCAATCGCGTATTGATATAAAATATCAAAATAATCCGATGAATAGCGAATGTTGCCGCTCCACTGGAAACCTAACCATTGGACGTCGTTTTGAATCGAGTTCACATACTCAACATCTTCTTTGACCGGGTTAGTATCATCAAAGCGTAAGTTACACTGACCTTGATAATCCTTCGCGATACCAAAGTTCAAGCAAATTGATTTCGCATGACCAATGTGTAAGTAGCCATTCGGTTCAGGCGGAAAACGCGTGTGTACTGACGTGTGTTTTCCCGTCGCCAGATCTTCATCTATGATCTGACGGATAAAGTTAGTTGGGCGAGCATCTGCCTCATTCATTGTCATCGTTCCTCAGTGCCAAAAGCGCGCTAGATTCGTATAGTAACCGAGTATATTCTACCATAATACGTCCAGAAACAACCGTTTGATTAAGCTTAGTCAGGAAAAGCGATGGCAAAGATGCGTTTTTGTCAAAAAATAGGCTATTTATACAAACAACATCACCCCAAGAACGATCATTAATAAGATTGGATAACTTTGGGCATGGCGTTTATCACTTAAATATGGCATTAAAAACGAAGCAAAACGGATACCAATCCAAGAAGTGGCGATTAAAATTAATGCTCCTTTAATGTAAATCATGCCTAAAAAGCCCGTTCCTAATTCAAAATGCTTTTCCATGGCAAAATAGAAATAAATAATCGAGCCTGTGATGGCCATTGGCAATGTAAGCGGGTTAGCAAATGCCGCTGCTTGCAACATGCTCGCCCCACGACGGCGCATAAGCGGTACCGTCATCACACTCCCCCCAACCCCTAAAAAAGCTGCTACGGTCCCAATCACCGTGCCGATAACAGTATCAGTAATACATTTTCCTCTGATTAGGGTGTTGCCTTCAGCTTGAGTTTGTAGAAATCCAGGACGAATAAAACAGTCAAGAATGGTGATAATTAAATAACCGATAAAAATCCACCGAATCCATTCACTGTCTACTGAGAGTGCGATTAATGCTCCTAAAATGCCACCAATTGAGATAGGGATCATAAAGGGCTGAATAATTTGCCAATTAAAGTTTCCTTTTAAGTAATGTGCTCGGCTAGATAGGCTTGATGAAAAAATCATCACAAATGTGGACGTCGCTACCGCAATTTGCATGACGACCTCGCTAGTATCGTGCCGAGGCCCCCATACAAGGGTAATCAGGGCATACAGTAATGGCACGGTGATAAATCCACCACCAAAGCCAAATAGCGCGGTAGTGATCCCCGAAATAAAACCGAATAAACAGAGTAGTAAATCCACAGGACGATCCTCAGATGTGCGTGAGGTTTTATCTTATCTTTGTGCATTTCCCTATGCTTATGCCATTTTGCCAACTCACTTTGAGATTTCGCCAATTTAATTAACAGATATAACTTTTTCACTACACTTCTTAAGTGAGTTACTGGCTGGTATCTGCTTACCCATAGGTCTCGTCTATCCGCTTTCCTGCCGCCTCGCCTTTCGGGGCATTAGGCATTTGCTTAATCGCCTGAGCCACGCTGATCAATAATCGCATAAATTCATCGGCATTCTGTTCATAGCTTCCGTTTGATATTTGTGCCATTGTGCTATTGGATTTTGATCGCCATGGTTGCCTTAAGGAATTAAAAACCTCAAACAATTGCTGTTTAGTGCTATATAACAAACTGCCATCTTTAAAGACATCCTGAAAGCCGAATTCACCAACATAATAGTCCAGCAAGTCTTCATTCACTGGATTGTTAATATAAATCCCATCCCCCTCCACTTTAATCAGGAAAAATAAAATGCTGACTAATGAATAGGTCATCATTTTCCCATCTAAAACTTTATTTTTTTTCTCAAAATTTTGGAGTAGTTCAATGGTTGCTCTGCGGCTGTGGGGGTCATAACTACACACACAGCCTCCCGCGGGTTTATCGGGGATTCGTACTAAAATTCGATTACGGCTAATGAGCTTAAAACAGAAACTGAAGCTCTCTTTCGTTAAAACAATTTCGCTATAATCAAGCCAAGCTAAAGGATCTACCGTAGATAATGAATTGATATGACAATACTTTAAGTTTTCTTTGTTCATTCTTCGAATGCGAATTGCATTACCTGAACATTGAAAAAAATCATTCATCTTTTGTAAAACAAATTCGCTAGCTTCATTCACTAACGTGACTTTCGACATCATATTATTTTATTCCTTTAAAAAAAACCATCTCCTCGTCAATGGGGAAAATAAAATAGTCATAAGAGTCAAAAAGTTAAATTCGTTTATACCGAATGCATGATTGATTAATTTATCAATTAATATTTCGAATATTAATCATTGCTTAATTTGAATAAAAAAATGCCAGCTTGTTAGGCTGGCATTTTGTATACGAACGAATCGTTGCTATTTATGGTCGTACTATTTTAATACGTTGTAAATAACGGTTTCACCCGCAGTCACTTGACCTTTGGCTAAAATCTCAACACCCGCAAAATCATCGATATTGCTGATAATAACAGGGCTGATCATTGATTTAGCATTGGCTTCAAGGAAAGATAAGTCGAGTTTCAGAATCGGAGTACCTGCTTCAACTTCAGCACCTTCTTCCACTAAACGCTCACAACCTTCACCATTTAATGCAACGGTATCAATCCCCATATGCACAATCAGCTCAACACCATTTGCTGTTTCAAGGCAGAATGCATGGTTGGTTGGGAAAATTTTAACAATGGTACCTGCCGCTGGCGCAACCACTTCACTGCTGGTTGGTTTGATAGCAATACCATCACCCACAATACGGCTAGAGAATGCTTCGTCTGGCACTTGGTCCAGTGAATAAACTTCACCGCTAACAGGCGCGATTAACGATAATACCGCATTACCTTTTGCTTTTTCTGTCGTTGCCGCTTGCTGACTTTTTTCTGGTGCAGACACTGGAGCCGAAGCCGCAACAGGACCTTTAGCAATAACTTCTGTCATTGCTTTAGCGATTAATTCAGCACGTGTACCAACAATCACTTGTACGTTTTGTTTATTCAGGCGAATAACACCAGATGCGCCAATACGTTTTGCAAGAGAATCGTTGACCACTGCAGAGTCTTTCACACCTAAACGTAAACGAGTAATACACGCGTCGATGTTAACAATGTTGTCACTGCCACCTACTGCCGCAATATACTGACGAGCTTCTTTTTGAATCTCGCTTTCATCACTGTGTGCATCACTGATGTTTTCGTCATAACCATCTACGGTTTCATCGCCTGCGCTCTCTTCACGACCTGGGGTTAACAGGTTGAATTTACGGATCATGAATCTGAAGATCACATAATAGATGCAGAAGAATACTAAACCTTGAACAATCAGCATGTACCAGTGTGTAGCGAGTGGGTTACGTGTCTGTAAGAACATGTCCACCAGACCCGCACTGAATCCGAAACCTGAAATCCACTCCATCGTTGCAGCAATATAGACAGAGATACCGGTCAGCAATGCGTGGATCACGTACAGGACAGGCGCAACAAACATGAATGAGAATTCAAGTGGTTCAGTGATACCCGTAAAGAATGCCGCAAATGCACCGGCAATCATGATACCAGCAACTTTCGCTTTATTTTCTGGGCGTGCACAGTGATAGATAGCCAAAGCTGCACCCGGCAGACCGAACATCATGATAGGGAAGAAGCCCGCTTGATAGCGTCCAGTTATCCCAACCGTTGCCAAACCAGCTTCGATGGACTTCGCACCACCTAAGAAGTTAGGAATATCGTTAATTCCTGCAACGTCGAACCAGAATACCGAGTTCAACGCATGGTGTAACCCAACAGGAATCAGTAAACGGTTAAAGAAGGCATAAATACCCGCACCTACAGAGCCTAAATCTTTGATACTTTCACCGAAAGCCACCAATCCGTTATACACCACAGGCCAAACATACATCAGAATGAATGCCAAGATGATCATGAGGAATGAGGTTAGAATCGGGACGAGGCGACGACCGCTGAAGAATGACAGCGCTTTTGGTAGCTCTACACCACTGTAGCGGTTGTATAATTCAGCAGAGAGAACCCCAACAAGGATACCGACGAACTGGTTATTGATTTTATTGAATGCCGCAGGGACTGATTCCACTGGTACACTCATAATCATTGAGTACGATGCAGGTGAACACAGTGTTGTCACAACTAAGAATCCGACAAAACCGGTTAGTGCAGCCGCACCATCTTTATCTTTAGACATTCCGTAAGCAACACCAATCGCAAACAACACAGACATGTTGTCAATGATGGCAGCACCGGATTTGATCAGTAACGCAGCGATTGCACTATTGGCACCCCAACCATCTGGGTCTATCCAATAACCAATCCCCATTAGGATTGCGGCGGCTGGCAATACGGCGACAGGCACCATAAGCGCCCTACCAATCCGCTGTAAGTAGCTAAGAATATTCACAAACTCCCCCTTTGTATCGCTCTATTTTTGTCCCATTTCAGGATCTTATTTTCACGCATCAGGAATATAACTGATGTCGCTTAATTATAGCAATTCATAGTCTAGATGAATTTTTTCGCGATACAAAATAAATAGCTGGAAACTGTGATAAATGTCAACGAAAGGATCCTGATATTGACTAAATTAGTAGCTATTCTTGAAAACTTATTTTATGATTAAAAATAAGTTTTTTATATGATTTGCTGTATATACTCCAAGTACCTCAGTCATAAGAATATGTTGAAAATGATCAACATAATTGGAGATGGGGTCATACAAGTATAAATTGAAAGAAACACTCGAGGTAAAAGTACATGAGGCTTATCCCGTTAAATAATGCTCATGATGTTGGCGTATGGTCCGCACAGTACATCGCTGATAAAATCAACGCATTTAATCCGACAGCTGAACGCCCTTTCGTTCTAGGCTTACCAACTGGCGGTACACCGCTGGCAACCTACAAAGAATTAATCGCCTTATATAAAGCTGGTAAAGTCAGCTTTAAGCATGTAGTCACATTCAATATGGATGAATACATTGGTATTCCCAAAGATCATCCTCAAAGTTACTACACATTTATGCATCAAAACTTTTTTAATCACATTGATATCCAAGCTGACAACATCAATTTACTGAACGGTAATGCCCCTGATGTCGACGCCGAATGTCAACGTTATGAAGATAAAATCAAATCCTACGGTCAAATCAACCTATTTATGGGTGGTGTAGGTAATGATGGCCATATCGCCTTTAATGAACCGGGTTCTTCTTTAAATTCCAGAACTCGAATTAAAACATTGACGCCAGAAACTCGCCAAGCGAACTCTCGTTTCTTTGATAACGATATCAATCAAGTACCTAAATATGCGCTGACTGTTGGTGTTGCTACACTATTAGATGCAAAAGAGCTAATGGTATTAGCAACAGGCGCAAACAAAGCAGATGCCGTCCATGCTGCAGTTGAAGGTTCCGTAAACCATTTATGGACTGTCAGTTGTGTACAACTTCATCCGAAAGCATTGATTGTCTGCGATGAGCCAGCAACATTAGAATTGAAAGTCAAAACGCTTAAATATTTCAAGCAATTAGAATGCGAAAATATTGAATCGTTTAATTAATTTATACGCAATCTTATTTAAGTGGCACTGCCATTTAAAATAGAGAGAGTATCGAACACCCGACCGGCTACCACTCATGCTGGTCGGTGACCCTTTTACTCGCGGTCAGGAGTTTTACGCTATGTATGCACTAACTAATTGCATTATTTTTACAGGTCACGAAAGACTGGATAACCACGCGGTCATTATTGATGGCGAAATCATCAAAGCCGTATGCCCAGAATCTGAACTCACTCACGATATCGAACGTAAAGACTTACAGGGCGCCATTCTGTCGGCTGGCTTTATCGATCTACAAGTGAATGGCTGTGGCGGCGTGCAATTCAATGATAACGAAGAAAACGTGACATTGAAAAACCTCGAAATCATGCAAAAAGCCAATGAGCGTGCTGGTTGTACTAGCTTTCTGCCAACATTAATTACCTGTTCAGATGCGCTGATGAAACATGGCGTAAAAGTCATGACTGACTATCTGAAAAAAAATAAAAACCAAGCGCTTGGTCTACATATTGAAGGTCCGTACATTAATTTAATTAAGAAAGGGACCCACAACCCAGAGTTTATCCGTAAGCCATCGGTTGAAATGATGGATTACTTATCGGCCCATGCTGATGCGATTAGCATGATCACGCTTGCACCTGAAATTGTTGAGCAACGCTTTATCCACCAGCTAACCGAAGCGGGTATTGTGGTCTCAGCGGGTCACTCCAATGCAACCTATGAAGAAGCGCGTCAAGGCTTCCGCTCTGGTATTCGCGCATCAACCCACCTATTCAACGCAATGCCATATATTTCTGGTCGCGGTCCTGGTCTGGTTGGTGCAATTTACGATACCCCTGAAGTCTATGCTGGCATTATCGCGGATGGTTTACATGTCCAATGGGCCAATATTCGCAATAGTAAACAACTCAAAGGGGATAAACTGGTTTTAGTCACCGATGCGACAGCACCCGCCGGAATTGATCCCCAAACAGGTGAAATGGATCATTTTATCTTCGCAGGTAAAACCATATACTACCGAAATGGATTATGTGTCGATGAAAATGGCACACTGAGCGGCTCTTCCCTGACCATGATTAATGCGTTGAAAAACAGTGTTGAACATGTTGGCATTCCTCTTGATGAAACATTAAGAATGGCCACCCTTTACCCAGCAAGAGCCATTGGGGTAGAGGCAACATTAGGTTCCATCGAAGCCGGCAAAACGGCTAACTTGACTGCCTTTAACCAAGACTTCCAAGTCCTTTCAACTTATGTAAACGGAGAGGAAGTCTATAAAAATGAGTAACTAGCTGATGAATCAAAGCCACTCGCTAAAGCAAATTGGTAATATTGATCTCGTAAAACAACTCAACAGTGCTGTCGTTTACAGCCTGATTGATCAACAAGGACCGATATCTAGAATTCAGATAGCGGAGCAGAGCCAACTTGCGCCAGCGAGTGTCACAAAAATCACTCGTCAGTTACTCGAACGCGGTTTAATTAAAGAAGTAGACCAGCAGGCCTCCACCGGAGGCCGTCGCGCTATCTCCATTGTTTCTGAGTATAAACATTTCCATACCATTGGTGTGCGCTTAGGGCGTTATGATGCCACCATCGCCCTGTATGACCTTAGCGGAAAAATGCTGGCAGATGGTCACTACCCTATCACTGAACCCACCCAGCAAGTTGTAGAACAAAAACTGATTGCCGCTCTTGAAGACTTTATTGCGCTACACCAACGTCGCATTAGAGAATTGATCGCTATCTCCGTGATTTTGCCCGGTCTGGTAAATCCGCATTCAGGTATCGTCCACTATATGCCGCATATTAAGGTTGATAACTGGCGATTGATTGATAACTTACAAGCACATTTTAATCTCACCTGTTATGTTGGGCACGATATTCGCAGCCTAGCGCTGGCTGAGAGCTATTTTGGCGCAACCCAAGATTGTAAGGACTCACTCCTTGTTCGCATTCACAGGGGGGCTGGAGCCGGTATAGTTGTCAATAAAGAGATACTACTAAATCATAGAGGCAATCTAGGTGAGATTGGTCATATTCAGGTTGACCCACTTGGTGAGCTTTGCCATTGCGGTAATTTTGGTTGCTTAGAAACTATTGCTTCCAACCAAGCGATTGAAGCGCGAGTCAAACAGCGTTTAGAGCAAGGCTATAGCAGCCAATTAACCCCTGAAACCTGTTCAATCTCTCATATTTGCCAAGCCGCTAATAAAGGCGATCCGTTAGCAACGGAAGTTATCCAGCACGTTGGGCGACAAATAGGTAAGGCAATCGCTATCACAATTAACTTGTTCAATCCTGAAAAAGTAGTCATTGCAGGAGACATTACTGAAGCTGAGCAAGTTTTATTACCTGCGATTCAAAGTTGCATCGACACACAAGCCTTAAAAGGTTTTCGTGAGAATTTACCCATCGTCACTTCACAATTGGTGCATAATTCAGCAATTGGCGCATTTGCGCTCACAAAACGGGCGATGCTAAACGGAGAATTGCTCCAGACATTATTAGAAAGTTAACTTTGCTTTCTTTTTTATCCACTAACGTGGAAATAACGTTATAAATGACAGTGTGATTTTTAACCATCTTAATAATAACAAATCACATTTTTTCAAATTCGGGGTTGTTTTTTGCTGCCTTTATCGACAAAATGATTATTCATCAAACAAACAAACGCATTTTCTAAAAAATAGTGCAAAAAGCTGTTGACTGTCTTGCCTGTAATTAGCATAATGCGCCCCGCAACGCCGATGAAGGTTAAGCAAAAAAAGATGGCTATGTAGCTCAGCTGGTTAGAGCACAACACTCATAATGTTGGGGTCACAGGTTCGAATCCCGTCATAGCCACCATTTATTTGCGGGAGTGGCGAAATTGGTAGACGCACCAGATTTAGGTTCTGGCGCCGCAAGGTGTGCAAGTTCAAGTCTTGTCTCCCGCACCATTTTCCTTCTCGGTAAAAATTGAATTTAAGATTGGGGTATCGCCAAGCGGTAAGGCACCAGGTTTTGATCCTGGCATTCCCAGGTTCGAATCCTGGTACCCCAGCCATCTTAAAAACAATTTATTTTCTTAGTGAAAATAAATAATAGATATTCTCGGATGGGGTATCGCCAAGCGGTAAGGCACCAGGTTTTGATCCTGGCATCCCCAGGTTCGAATCCTGGTACCCCAGCCATTCTCTTCTCAATTCCCTCTCTAAAACATGACGTAAATACATTTATTACGGTATTTATTTAATGCTTTTAAAAATTACTTTTTGCCTTTAAATTTCCTTTTAACTTTTTCAAAAACATTTAATACATCCCATTTACCTTTACGCAACTTTTATGTCGGAATTGTGATATGAGTCATTTTCACGTAACCAAGTAAAGTGGTAATCTTGCGGCGAATTGCAGTTAGATTAGATTAGATTAGTAATACGTAAGCCCCCTTTCGTCTGAAATAATTAGTCCAACTTTCCAATCCATCTCAACTCAGTTGTAAAAAAACCAATAATTATAATTGCTATAACACAATATTTTTACAGAGAAAACTTATGCGAAACATAATAAAACAACCACTATATAAAATTTTATATGTGCAGGTCATTGTCGCCATCACTCTTGGTATTGCCCTTGGGCATTTTTTCCCAGACATCGGAGAGTCGTTAAAACCGTTGGGTGATGCGTTTATCAAAATCGTGAAAATGATCATTGCCCCAGTCATCTTCTTAACCGTTGTGACGGGTATTTCTGGCATGACAAACATGAGAGCGGTCGGAAGCGTGGCAGGTAAAGCTATGCTGTATTTCATCACGTTCTCAACCGTTGCTCTGATCATTGGTTTGATCGTCGCAAATATCATCCAGCCAGGCGCTGGACTGAATATCGACCCAGCAACATTGGATAATGCTAAGGTTGCAGGTTATGTAGAAAAAGCTCACGAATCTTCCATCGTTGGCTTCTTCATGAATATCATCCCTGACACAGTCATTAGCCCCCTCGTTAACGGGAATATTCTGCAAGTTCTATTTATTTCTGTAATTTTTGGTTTAGCGCTGGCAGCAACGGGTAAACACGGTGAGCCAATTGTTAAACTGCTACAGAATTTCTCTGAGCCAGTCTTCAAGATGGTTGCTATGTTGATGAAACTGGCACCTATCGGGGCATTCGGTGCGATGGCATTTACCATTGGTAAATACGGGATTTCATCTATCGGTAACTTAATGATGCTGATTATGACGTTCTACATCACCTCGCTGCTGTTTGTTCTAGTCGTACTGGGTGCAGTGGCTAAATATAACGGCTTCTCGATTATCGAGCTTATCAAATACATCAAAGATGAATTATGGTTAGTGCTGGGGACCTCTTCCTCTGAAGCGGCATTACCAAGCTTAATGAGAAAAATGGAGCACGCTGGTTGCGAAAAATCCGTCGTTGGATTAGTGATCCCTACCGGTTATTCATTTAACCTCGACGGCACCAACATCTATATGACGATGGCGGCGCTGTTTATTGCTCAAGCAACCAATATTGAACTGACGCTCTGGCAGCAAATTTCCCTGCTGTTAGTTGCAATGATCAGCTCTAAAGGCGCAGCGGGTGTAACGGGGGCTGGTTTTATTACCTTAGCAGCAACGCTGATGGTAGTACCAAGTATTCCAGTTGCGGGTATGGCACTGATTCTAGGTATTGACCGCTTTATGTCTGAATGTCGTGCTCTGACCAACTTAGTCGGTAACGCTTGTGCCTGTATCGTGGTTGCTCGTTGGGAAAAAGAGTTAGACACTGAAAAACTGGCTCATGCATTCGCAACCAAAAACGAATCATTAGATTCAATGATCACTGAAGATGAAGCGGCTCAAGCTACAACTTCTGTTGATATTGCTAATAATAAATAATTTACTTATACCCTACGAAAATAAGCCGCAAATGCGGCTTATTTTTTATGGCGTGAATTAAAGTTCAGTCACAATCTCATCCAATGGAAGCCTAGCCTTAGGTAATGACGAATTAAAATCGTCATCTGTTTTATACCCAAGAGCTACAACCGTCACCGCATTCAGTCCTTTCTCATCTAAACCAAACTCATCATTCAGTATTGAGAAGTCAATACCTTCCATCGGTAATGCATCAACTCCCAATACCGCGGCACCCAATAATAAAGCCCCCATATTTAAATAGACTTGTTTTTCTATCCAATGAGGTAAATCCTGAAACTCATTCTTATGCAAATTCACGAAAAATGTTCGAGCCATATGGTTCTGCTCTTTAAATTCACTTTTCAGATACCGCCCCTCTTGCTCTTCAATATCTAAAAGATGAAGTAAGTAATCTTCAGGCAGCTCTCTTTTTCCACACATCACAATCACATGAGACGCATTGCGGATTTTTTCTTCATTAAAAGAATATCCCCCAGCCGTAGCATTAATAATTTTTTGTTTTGCTTCGGGGCTACTCGCTAACAAAAAATGCCAAGGTTGTACGTTAACACTAGAAGGGCTTAACTGGAGCAGCTCTTTTATTTGAACCAATATTTCATCGGGGATAATTTTATTAGGGTCAAAGCTTTTTGTCGCATAACGAGAGTTCAAAATATTTGTTAAGTTCATGGTGTCCTCTAAGTAAAAACAAACTTTATTGAATTTTGGTCATCCTAATGTTAAAAGTACAAACTAACAAGTACGCACAATAATGGCACATACTATACAAATGGATACTGTCAAAAAAAGACGATATAGCGACTACACCTACGATGGATGCCCTGTTGAAGCCTCATTAGAGCTAATGGGAGGAAAAGGCAAAGGCGTGATTCTGTATCATTTACAGGGAAAAACGCTTCGATTTAATGAGTTAAAAAGAAAATTAATTTCTATTACACCGCGTATGCTGACAAAACAGTTACGGGAACTCGAAAGTGATGGGTTAATTATTCGACATGTCTACCCTGAAGTTCCCCCTAAAGTCGAGTATTCAATGACCCCAGAAGGGGAATCTTTGAGTGCCGTGCTTCATGCCCTACAAGCGTGGGGGGAAAAATATGGGATCCCGCTATTAGATAAAAGAGAACAAGATCTAAGTACTAGAGAACAATAACGGGAAAGTTACCCAGAACAATAATCTGGGTAACTGATTGCAATAGGCGGGTTCAATACTGTGACTAGCAAGTGAAACTACAACCCCAACGCATATTTTAGCGCTAATTTTTTCGCCTCACCCGCACGTTGTGCAGCCATCAAACCAAAATTTCTAAGCATTTTTAAACCAGGCAAGTTTTCACTAAATGCCATATAGAAAACATCCATTCCCGCTTGCATCATGAGATTATCAGGTAAACGACGACGCTGGTAACGCTTAAGCACATCCAAAGACTCCCATGCTTCAACACACTCACGCGCTTGATAAATTACCTTCAATAACACGTCCACATCACGATAGCCAAGGTTTACCCCTTGTCCCGCTAATGGGTTAATCGTATGAGCTGCATCACCGATCAGAACCAAACCATCCAGAACATAACGGCTAGCATGATGGCGTGTCAGAGGGAATGCGCCTGACGCTATCGCTTTTACTTCGCCAAGTCGCTCAGGGAACGCTTCAGTAATCGCACCGGTGAGCTGCTCCATAGACATACTTTGCAAACGGCGGATTTTCGCAGGGCTGTCATACCAAACAAGCGAAGCCCAATTGTCATACAGAGGTAAAAAGGCTCTTGGACCCGAAGGGAAAAACTGCTGCCATGTCCGGTCTTGTTGTGGTTGATTCGTTTGAATCGTGATCAACATACAAGATTGGCGATATTGCCAGCCTCGGCTACCAATACCCGCCATTTTACGCACTTGAGAATTTGCCCCATCAGCGCCTACCACGAGTTTAGTGTCCAGAACGCGACCATCTTCAAGCTCAACCATCCAATGCTTTTGCCCATGCGGTTGGTATAAATTGACCAACGTGGCTGGGCACACCAATTCTAGATTGCTGTACTGTTCACATTCACGCCATAATGCCAGCTGTAACACGCGATTTTCTACCATAAAGCCAAGTTCAGGCAACCCCAAACTTTTAGCATCAAAAATGACATTACTTCCCGGCTCTTCCCATGTTTCTAACTCACGATAAGGCACACTGCGCATTGCTTCCACGTGCTTCCATGCACCTAATTGTTTTAGCAATTCAATGGAAGCGCTGCTAATTGCAGAAATGCGGACATCCGGCGTACTGTTTGCGTCAAACTCCACAGGCTTGGCTTTCTCAAGTAAAGCCACTTTCATCCCTTCTTGGGCAAAGCCGAGCGCTGCCGCTGCGCCAGTCATTCCTGCGCCAACAACGACAACATCATAAAATTCAGTTAGTTTATTCATCATGATAGCTACTATTAACTGTTTGATTTCGTTAGTATACCGAAAAATTCTTACCCCCGCAGGCAATATCTGCGCTTGGGCTCTGGTCACTGATGCCTCAAATGAATACAATACTCGTTAATCTTTAAAACAATAGGCAAATAGCCTGCCCTTAAGCATTTGGTGATGATATTATTTTAGCATGTTATTACTGGGTAATTTTTGCATTTAATCCAATCAAGAACGCTGTTCTTAATCAAAATGCGGTGAATTCCCTCATCATCAAAGGGTAGGACTTTGGATTTACAACGCGTTTCGAAGTCCACATTTTAGGATTCGAAAACACCGGATATACGACATGTCGACAAATAAAAAGTTATATATGAAAACTTGGGGCTGCCAGATGAACGAATACGATTCATCTAAAATGGTCTCTTTATTAGAAAGCACCCACGGCTATCAACTGACTGACATTGCTGAAGAAGCAGATCTGTTGTTATTAAACACTTGTTCTATCCGTGAAAAAGCCCAAGAGAAGGTCTTCCACCAGCTTGGTCGTTGGAAATTCTTCAAAGATAAAAAACCTGACATCATTATTGGTGTGGGTGGCTGTGTAGCCTCTCAAGAAGGTGACTTTATTCGCCAACGTGCACCTTGTGTTGATATTGTTTTCGGACCGCAAACACTGCATCGTTTACCGGAAATGATTAACCAAATTCAGGGTAACCGTAGCCCAATTATTGATATCAGCTTCCCTGAAATTGAGAAATTTGACCGCCTACCAGAGCCGCGTGCTGAAGGTCCGACCGCGTTTGTCTCTATTATGGAAGGCTGTAACAAATACTGCACATTCTGTGTAGTCCCATACACTCGTGGGGAAGAAGTTAGCCGTCCATGTGACGATATTCTGTTTGAAATCGCTCAGTTAGCCGCTCAAGGTGTACGTGAAGTTAACTTATTAGGTCAGAACGTTAACGCATATCGCGGCGAAACCTTTGACGGCGAAATCTGTTCTTTCGCAGAATTATTACGCTTAGTCGCGTCTATCGATGGTATTGACCGTGTACGCTTCACCACCAGTCATCCAATTGAATTTACCGATGACATTATCGAGGTTTATCGCGATACACCAGAGCTAGTCAGCTTCTTACATTTGCCTGTGCAAAGTGGTTCCGACCGCATACTGACCATGATGAAACGCGCACATACTGCATTAGAATATAAAGCGATTATCCGTAAATTACGTGAAGCACGCCCAGGTATTCTGATCAGTTCCGACTTTATCGTTGGCTTCCCAGGGGAAACTACCGATGATTTCGAAAAAACCATGAAGCTGATCGCGGATGTGAATTTCGATATGAGCTATAGCTTTGTCTATTCAGCTCGCCCGGGTACACCAGC
Source organism: Providencia sp. PROV209 (assembly GCF_028479485.1). Lineage (NCBI taxonomy): Bacteria > Pseudomonadati > Pseudomonadota > Gammaproteobacteria > Enterobacterales > Morganellaceae > Providencia > Providencia sp. PROV209. The sequence goes on from NZ_JAMPNR010000023.1 coordinate 56,704, forward strand.
GGCAGATTTACCGGATGATGTCAGCGAAGATGAGAAAAAAGAGCGCCTGTACTTACTGCAACAGCGCATTAATCAGCAAGCAATGAGCTTCAGCCGTGCCATGCTGGGAACAGTGCAACGTATTTTAGTGGAAGGCACTTCACGCAAAAATGTGATGGAGCTTTCAGGTCGTACCGAAAATAACCGCGTAGTGAACTTTGAAGGCACACCGGACATGATCGGTAAATTTGTGGATGTCGAAATCGTCGATGTTTATACAAACTCTTTACGCGGCAAAGTGATTCGTACCGAAGATCAAATGGATCTGCGTGTTCACGAAACACCAGCATCCGTGATTGCACGTACTCGTAAAGAAGATGAACTTGGCGTTGGCAACTTCCAACCCTAAAGATAGGATACTCAGTGACCGATAACAAACCTTTGCAAATCGCAACACAAGAGATTTTTTTAGAGCCCGCAGATAATCAGCGTTTAATGAGCCTTTGCGGGCCATTTGACGACAATATTAAGCAATTAGAGCGTCGTCTTGGCATTGAAATCAATCGCCGAGACAACCGTTTTAAGCTTTCGGGTAAAGCGCTTAATATCCAAGCTGCCAGTAAAATTTTACGCCAGCTATACGTTGATACCGCGCCAATCCGTGGTGTGATCCCCGACATTGATCCTGAAAATATTCACCTTACGATTATTGATAGCCGAGTGCTTGAGCAATCCGCAGAAAGCGTACCAGACTACGGCAAAGCGGTGAATATCAAGACCAAGCGCGGAGTGATCAAACCACGTACCCCAAATCAGGCACAGTACATTGCCAATATCTTAGACCATGATATTACGTTTGGGATCGGTCCTGCGGGAACCGGTAAAACTTATCTTGCTGTTGCCGCTGCTGTCGATGCATTAGAGCGCCAAGAAGTACGCCGCATTTTACTCACCCGCCCTGCGGTTGAAGCGGGAGAAAAATTGGGGTTCTTACCGGGTGATTTAAGCCAAAAAGTTGACCCGTACTTACGCCCACTGTACGACGCACTATTTGAAATGCTAGGTTTTGAAAAGGTTGAAAAACTGATTGAGCGTAACGTCATTGAAGTCGCACCACTGGCTTACATGCGCGGTCGCACACTCAACGATGCGTTTATTATTTTAGATGAAAGCCAAAACACCACCATCGAACAGATGAAAATGTTTTTAACCCGTATTGGCTTTAACTCTAAGGCGGTCGTGACTGGAGATATCACTCAAGTCGACTTGCCAAGAGGGAGTAAATCCGGCTTGAGACATGCCATCGAAGTGTTATCGAATGTGGATGATTTAAGCTTTAACTTCTTCCATAGCGAAGACGTGGTACGTCACCCTGTCGTGGCTAAAGTCGTCATGGCATATGAAGCGTGGGAAGAGCAAGACAGTAAGCGTCGCCAGCAATTGAAAGCAGAAAAAGAGCAGCAACGTGAGCTTGAAAAGCAGGAAAATAACTAAATGAGCGATGTTATTCTCGATTTACAGATAGCAAGCGAAAATACCGCGGGCTTACCCACTGAAGCTATGTTCCAGCGCTGGGTTAATGCGGTATTACCTAAGTTCCAAGCAGAAAGTGAAGTCACTATTCGTGTCGTTGATGAAGCCGAAAGCCATGAATTGAATCTCACTTATCGCGGGAAAGATAAACCAACCAACGTGTTGTCATTCCCCTTTGAAGCACCGCCTGAAGTCGAGTTACCGCTGTTAGGTGATTTAATTATTTGCCGCCAAGTTGTGGAACAAGAAGCAGCTGAGCAGCAAAAAAGTGAAGAAGAACATTGGGCACACATGGTGGTTCACGGTTGCCTACATTTACTGGGTTATGATCATATCGAAGATGATGAAGCCGAGGAAATGGAAGGATTAGAAACTGAGATCCTCGCAGAAATGGGTTATGCCGATCCGTATCTTGCGGAAAAAGAGTGAGCTCTCTATAATTTTCATTCGAATGCAATTTTTCGATATTCGACACAAATTTGTACCGCTAACCCATAAATTGTCTAGCCAATAAAAATGTTTTAAGCTAAACAATTCATTACCCAATCATATGGGTTAGCCATTTTTATTAATTAACTGAGGAATAATAAATTTAACGCCATGAGCGACGATAACTCTTCGAGTAGTGATAACCCTGGACCTAAGAAAGGTTTTTTTGCGCTATTAAATCAACTTTTCCATGGTGAACCAAAGAACCGTGATGATTTGGTCGAATTAATTCGTGATTCTGAACAAAACGATTTAATTGACCCAGATACCCGTGAAATGCTGGAAGGCGTTATGGATATCGCCGATCAGCGGGTACGTGACATCATGATCCCTCGCTCTCAAATTGTTACCTTAAAACGTAACCAAAGCCTTGATGAGTGCCTCGATGTCATCATCGATTCTGCCCACTCTCGCTTCCCTGTTATCAGCGAAGATAAAGATCATATTGAAGGGCTGCTAATGGCAAAAGATTTACTGCCATTTATGCGAACTGATGCAGAACCTTTCAGTATCGATAAAGTGTTACGTCAGGCTGTTGTTGTTCCTGAAAGTAAACGAGTAGACCGCTTACTCAAAGAATTCCGTTCTCAGCGCTACCATATGGCCATCGTTATCGATGAATTTGGCGGTGTCTCTGGTCTCGTGACCATCGAAGATATTTTAGAGCTGATTGTCGGTGAAATTGAAGATGAGTATGACGACCAAGATGATGTGGATATCCGTCAACTGAGCCGCCATTCATACTCAGTTCGTGCTTTGACCCAAATTGAAGACTTTAATGATGCCTTTGGCACGCATTTTAGTGATGAAGAGGTAGATACCGTTGGAGGCTTAGTGATGCAAGCCTTTGGTCACTTACCATCCCGTGGTGAAACCATTACCATTGATAACTACCAGTTTAAGGTTTCTATGGCTGATAGCCGTCGAATTTTACTGCTTCAAGTTAAAATTCCTGACGACGCGCCAGTGCCTACTTTGGATGAAGAACAGAGTTAATGAACTTATCCTCTCGTTATCAAAGCCAGTGGCTGCGTCTGCTGCTGGCCTTACTATTCGGAGCCAGTGGTACACTGGCTTTTTCGCCTTTTGACTTCTGGCCAGCCGCACTTCTTTCTGTTTTATTTCTCCAATTATTAACTCTACAAAGAACCGCTAAGCAAGCTTTTGCAATTGCATTCGCTTGGGGATTTGGTTTATTTGGTAGCGGTGTCAATTGGGTATACGTCAGTATCGCGGATTTTGGCGGTATGCCGGAGGCCGTTAACGTATTTATCGTTATCTTGCTGGCGGCATACTTATCACTCTACCCAGCCCTGTTCGGAGCACTACTCACCAAATTGACCCCTAATGCCAACGTATGGCGTTTGGTCTTTATGGCTCCCGCGTTATGGCAAGTGACCGAGTTCCTTCGAGGCTGGGTACTAACAGGCTTCCCATGGCTACAGTTTGGGTATACCCAAATTGACGGACCAATGAAATCATTAGCACCGATTTTTGGTGTTGAGATGATCACCCTACTGCTATTTAGCATTAGTGGCTTGATTGCCCTTGCAATCATTCGCCGTAACCTGTTCCCTCTTGCGTGTGCTGCCGTTTTATTACTGGCACCGTTGCTCGCTAAAAATCTTCAGTGGTTTACGCCATTGAACGATAAAACAATGGAAGTCGCGCTAGTACAAGGAAATATTCCTCAATCCATGAAATGGGAAGCGGGCTTTTTACAGCAAACCAAAGATCGCTATATCAAACTTTCTAGCCCTTATATTGGCAAGGCCGACATGATTATTTGGCCCGAATCCGCCATTCCTGTCGTTGAGCTGGAAAACCAAGCTTGGTTAAAAGCACTAGATACTCTGCTGAATGAAACTAAAACACGGTTAATCACAGGGACCGTGGATGCCAAACCTGTCAATGGTGACTCTGTATTCTATAATTCCATTATTGTATTGGGAGACAGAAAGCCGTATCTCTATCCCACTCAAAACCGGTATAACAAACACCATTTAGTGCCGTTTGGTGAATTTGTGCCTTTAGAAGATTTACTGCGCCCACTGGCTCCATTCTTTAACTTACCAATGTCAGGCTTTAGTCGTGGAGATTATCAACAAGCCCAATTGGCTATTGGTAATATTCATCTGACGGCAACCATCTGCTATGAAATTATTCTAGGTTCCCAAGTCAGAGACAATTTCAAACCAGATAGTGATTATTTGTTAACGATTTCAAATGATGCATGGTTTGGCGAGTCTATTGGTCCATGGCAACATTTCCAAATGGCAAGAATGCGCTCACTTGAGCTGGGTCGCCCACTGTTACGTGCAACAAATAACGGTGTGACTGCGGTGATTAACGCGGATGGCTCTATTCAAGATATGCTACCACAATTCCAAGCTGCGGTTCTGGCTACTGAAGTGACACCAACGACAGGATTAACCCCTTATGCTCGCTGGAGTAATTGGCCGATGTGGGGTCTGGTCGCTATATTTGGCATTGTCGGATTTACGCTTAACCGCCGTCAAAAACGTCACTAATTGACGCTTTAAACCCATTAAAAATCCCCGACATCTCGATTGATAATTCGGGGATTTTTTTAACCTAACCAATTAATAACCCCTGAGTTTCTGCTATCCCAATAGATGCAATGCAACCTGCATTAAAATTCAAATAATCCTCCTCGAGACCATCTGAAAAAATCACCCCGTTTTCAGGCATTAAAGATTCTAGCTGTAATGGCGTATTTGGCTCGATAGTGCCAAAAACTAATGTCGTTCCCGTCGTTTTACTACGAAAAGGTTCTCGTACACTAAACTGCAACCGCTTTTCTCCCCAACCAAATCCTTCAGATAAAGGATGTGACTGCGTTCCAGCGATGGCTTGTGCCCCAGCAAGAATAGACTGAAACCATCCAGTAGAGCCCAACCCTGTCGACACAATAATACCTGATGAGGATTGAAACTCTTGCTGTCCTTGCCATGCTAACCGATAGCGGGCAGAAGTATGACTTTTAGGTCCAATGAACAAATCATTGACGGCGAGTAACGTTTGCCCATCATTGGTTGTTGCCTGTGCAAACGTCACGGATTTTTGTTCCACTTTTCCATTGAGTGTACGAGTGACCACATCAGATAGCTGTCCGATTTCAAAGGGAAGTAACTGCCCATCCCAACGTGCTGGTTCAGGATTGATGGCTATCACAGGCTGTCCATTAAGATATTTGAGTGTATTCGCCACTAAGCCATCTTGCCCTATCACCACAACAATATCCCGCGCCGAAAACTGATAGCTAGGCAACAGCTTCCTTTCCAGTAATTGAAAGCGCCCTATCGCTTTTAAAATCGATTCTGCCTGAATCAACTGCCGCTGATAAATATCATGTTCGAGTAAATAATCACTTACTTCAACATCGTTATGCTCTAGATAAAACTTCGCTTGCGACCATGTATTAAAACGTTCAATTAATTCCTGCATACGTGTTTTACGCATCACTAACACGAAGCGAACATCATCAAAATGGCTCATTATTTCGCGCCTTTTTTCATCAATTGACCAAATAAATCAGGCGAGAAATTAATTTCACCAATTTTGCCAGCATTTTGTGCCAATGATTCGAATGCCATCGCCATCAACTGCTCTGGGTTCATTTTCGCCAATGCCATCGCCTTCAAATTCTCCACCGGCAATTGACTATAGGCTTTCATTTTGGCTTCAATGGCATAAGCATCCGCTTCTGATTGAGTACGTTGGTTTTCAACACTCAGCGCCACCAGCTCGTTACGTTTAGCTTCCAAGTTAACCTGAGCTATCAACTCTTCTTGTTCAATTTCAGCACGTTCACGCAGCAATGTGCGCTCATTATCCAATCGGGCTTCTTCAATTTGCTGCTGCTTGGCTTGTACCGATAAATCTGTTTCTAATTCGGCTTCTTTTATCGTTCTTTCCTGTTCAACGGAGAATTTACGTCTCGCGTAAATCGCATCATCCGCTTCTTTTAAAATTGACTCTCTCGCTTGTGCTTCAAGTGCTTTGAGTGTTTCTGGAGAAGGCGTAATGGCTGAAATCGCCACATCCAAAATTTCGATCCCCAAGGATTCAAGAGCAGGATGCTCAGACAGTTGTTGAGAAACCAACATCACCAATGGTTGCCCCATGAGTAATGCATCTCGCAAATTGGTACTTTGCGTTTTTGCTTGGATGACAGTTTGCGCACTACGAACCACCCTATCACTCAGCTTTAAAGGGTCTTCTGACGCATAAGATTTACCATCTTGAGCAAGGTTAAAATTCAAGACATCCGCTGTTTTTTCTGGGTATTTCACCTGAAATGAAATTTGTCCTTGAATACGTAAGCTTTGGAAATCCGCCGTCTGTAAATTAAAAATAAATGGCGCTTCTTGGGCGTTCAAAGGTAATGCCGCAATGGACGTTTTATCTGCGTTATACCAAAAACTTAATCCTTTACCTTGCTTATGTACTGCCCCATTGATGGATTGAATAATGAATGTCGATGAATCTGATTTGAAGTATTTAAAATTTAACATGTCCTACCCCGCTTAGTGTCTTTGTGAAATCAATTAGTGTCTTTATGACCTTAATTAATTATTGTCCTATAGACACAAATAAGTCAACACATAAATGTCTTAATGACACTAAATATGTTTTCGCGTATGATTTAACGCAAGACTAAAACAGGGGAAAGGATCTTAATCACATGACAGAAAAAGAATTTTTATCTAATTATGATCGGCGAGATTATTTAACTCCTTTGCTCACGGTGGATACCGTATTATTCACTTATCATGAAAACACCTTAAAAGTGCTGATCGTGGAACGCTCTAATTACCCGCAAAAAGGCCAATGGGGGTTACCGGGTGGATTCGTTGATGAAAATTGTGATACCACGTTAGACGATACGGTATATCGCAAACTAAAAGAGAAAACGGGGGTTGTTCCTCCTTATATCGAGCAGTTATGTACCGTAGGAAATTCAGAGCGAGATCCTCGCGGCTGGTCCGTAACAGTCTGCTATACCGCACTTATTGCTCACCAAGCCTGCGAAGCGCACATTGAAAGTGTTCATTCTGTTAAATGGGTCTCCATCGAAGAAATTGAAGGCATGGCACTGGCTTTCGATCACTACCAGCTTTATTTACAAGCCCGCGAACGTTTACGCCAGAAATCCCTTTATTCCATTGTGCCGGGATTTGCGCTACCAGAAGTATTCACCTTAGCCGAGCTGCAACATGTTCATGAGGTTTTAATCGGCAAAGCCATACAGAATAAATCCTTCCGCCGCCGTTTAGAGCAAGCTGATTTACTGATTGATACAGGGGAAAAACGCCAAGAACGCGGGCGCCCAGCCAATCTTTATCGCTTAAAATCACAATCGGCTGACTATCGGTTTATTCGTAATCTCGAATTTTGATGAGAGAGTTTGAGAAAAGAGTTTAATCAGCAAAATACCCTTGATAATCATACCAAGGGCATTTATTTAGAACGATGCAAGCCATAGGCGGCTTTTTAAGCCTAAATAGCTCGTCCAACCAGACGTAAAGCTGACCATCTCGCCTTTATCGATAATCATAAAGGTTGGCGTTGCGGTCACACCAACTTGTGCAGCAAGCTGCCCATGGGTGTCATTGATGACAGGAAACGCCAATTCCTTTTTCTGCATCCCCGCTAACAGCCGAGAACTATCCCCAGAGCGGAGTGCCACGGTCACCACAGGAACCCCTGACTTCGCTAAATCCGAAACGGTTGGGGATGTGATACTACAAACACCACACCATGTTGCCCAAAAATAGACGAGAACAGGCTGCTTCTGGCTAAGTTCAGCAATAGAAACCTCATCTCCTGTTGCAAGGGTCAGAGGTTCTAATAACATAGGGGCAAGGCTTTGCGGTTTACGCCAAAAATCCATCACCGTAAAAGCAATGACAAGAATAATCGCTAAAACGAGAAGCTCTTTTGACCACTTCTTGAGTCTCCCCATCATGTCATTATTTCGCTTTGCTGAGCTGTTCTTTCACGATGCGTTCAAATTCTTGTGCATCTACAGCGCCTGGGATCATTTCATCACCCACTAACGTTGCCGGTGTGCCGTTCACACCCAGCATATTAGCTAGCTCAAGGTTTTTACGGATAGCCGCACGGCTCTTATCACTCGCTTTTAACTTACCATTACCGGTTGCTTGTAGCGCTTCTTTGATATTCGAATCCGACAGCATGCCCTGTTTCGCCATCAGTTTTTGGTGCAATGCTAAGAACGCTTTTGGATTTTCTTGCCATAACGTCATCGCTAATTGCGAAGATTCCAACGAAGTTTCCCCTTTGAATGGCAGGTACTTGATGACTACTGCAACATCAGGGTTTTTCTTCACCATCTCTTCTAACAGTGGGTCAAAACGTTTGCAGTATGGGCAGTTAAAATCCGTAAAGTTAACTAACACTAATTTCGCGTCTTTCGAGCCAATGCGTGGGCTGGTCGGATCATTGAACAGCGCATCATGCTGATCTTTTAATACCTGCTTCATTTGTGCTTGTTGCTTCTCACCTTGTTTGGCTTGTAAAGCGACAATTGCTTCCTCAAGAATTTCAGGGTTTTCAACTAAGGTGTCACGTACCAATTTGCGCACCTGAGCTTCTTGATCCGCAGTCAGTGGTGCCGCATGTGCTGTTGCCCCTAATACTAACGAAGAAAATAAAACCGCTAACATTGTCTTTTTCATTTTTTGGCTCCTTTGGCCTCAGTCATAATTGATACTACAGATTCACGATCAAGTATTGTTGACAGTATTTTCCCCTCTGTCAGATTAGGGCCATAAATCTGGTTGAATGGTACAGCAACTTGCCCTCGGCGCTGTAAAAATGCCGAAATCTCTGGAGAAGGTTTGGTCCAATCCCCTCGCAATGCCACCACATCCGGTTCACTCAATAAATTCTGAATTTCTTCGTTGAGTAACACATTGTATTTATTTGCTTTGCAGGTCACACACCAATCTGCCGTCACATCAATAAACACGCGCTTATTCTCCGCTAGTGCCCTTGTGATAGCGTCTTCCGATAATGTTTCCCACTGCACTTTATCCGCAGCTAACGTTTGATGCCCTTGATGTTGATCTAACGCCATCCAAATAAACCCAGCACCGAGTGCCGAGAATAATAGGAATGGGAAGATAGCCGCGCGTACACCGCGATTTTTCAGAATAAACAACACAAGAATCAGTAAAAACAGTACCGCGATGATGATTGCCGTCATTGCACCAAAATGGGGTATCAGTAAGCTGATTAACCATAAGCAAGAGACCAACATCATTAAGCCTAGTACAGCACGCAATTTCAGCATCCATGTCCCCGGCTTCGGTAGTGCTTTTGCAATCACAGGGAAAGCCGCAATCAGAAGCCAAGGAAGACTCATTCCAACACCAAGTGCGGTAAAAATCAGCCACAGTTGTGACATCGGTGCCGCCAACGCAAATGCCACTGCCGTGCCCAAAAATGGTGCAGAGCATGGTGTTGCAAGTAATGTTGCGAAAACACCTTGCCAGAAATGTCCACTATTGCCCTGCCCACCTGCAGTCGCCAAGCGCGTGTTGGCCTTGCTGCCTAAATGAATCTCAAACAGCCCAAATAAATTCGCCGTAAATAATGCCGTAATAAGGACCATCAAGCCGATAAACCATGGGCTTTGGAACTGAATTCCCCACCCAACAACTTGCTGTCCCCATCGTAAGAGAGTCATTAGCAATGCCAATAACCAAAATGAGACTAAAATCCCTGATGAAGAGAGTAAAAATTGCCGGCGAATGGTATTTTGTTCCCCTTGAGGAACCAATAAGACAGAACCGAGTTTCATTGCCAATACAGGTAATACGCATGGCATTAAGTTAAGGATCAGACCGCCAAGCAGGGCAAATAAAACGACCAGCCATAAGCTAATCGACTGTCCACTATCATCACTCGATATGACACTCACATAGGGTTCAACCGTGCCATGAATTTGCTGGGATAACTCTCCATCAACAACAACAAATGAAACCGTTTTACCGACAAGGTTAGGTGCTTCCCCACCCCAATCATCGCTGACATTAATAGTTGCCGTTAATTTATCGCCTGAGTATTTTAAGGCAGGAACCCCCAAACTCGCACCATCAACCACATCAGTGTACAGATGTGGATCAATCCACGTATTGTCAGCGGCTTTTTGTAATTCTACCGTCAGCTTATTTCCAGCAAATCCATACTTAGCCTGCTCGACAAGACCACTCACTGCTGGAACATGACCTTTTGCTTGGTTAAATGCCCAACTGAAATCCGCAGGCGCGGGCTCAGTCAGATCTAACTCAAAAGGATAGTCCGTTAAAATACACACATTGCTACAAGTCGATAGCGTCAATGTGCCTGATAACTTATCGAGCTTTTCGCTCGTACTCACCGTGATAGGGAAAATCACATCACCCATGTAACCTTGAGTGGAAACCCCTGCAACATCAAAACGACCCGGTGTTGGCCACAGCCATTCCACCGTTTTTACCGGTGATGACCACGTTATCTCCGGCGCAACTCCTCCTTCACCCGGTGAGCGCCAATACGTTTTCCAGCCATCATCAAGTTTTACATCCAATAAAATATCGACTTTGCCCTCTTTTTGGGCAGAGCTAAGCAAGCGAACCTGAACATGGCTCGGAGTATTTGCGGTCATGAACCCCGTATTCGCAGGTTGTAACCAGCCTGTATCCGCAGCGTATAAGCTGCTAGAAAATACAGTAAATAACACAATTAACGCATTAATAAAAAAACGCATGATCCCTCCAGAATAAATAACAGCGACGAATGACAACCCGCTGCTTTCTAATCCCGAAGATTACAGAATTGTAGATGACGCCTAACGCTAGGTGGGGAATGGCTCTCTTCACGGTTTGCTCTATATATAATAAATAGCCTAGTGCAAAAGATAGCGAATGACGCTAAAGAAAGAAATACAAAAAAGAGAGGCTCAATCACGACAGGGACAAGAGTGAGGAGTGATTTTGAACTTAATTCGCAGGTTGAAAGCTTTACAGGCTCACTACCTTCTTTATTTGCATCAGAAAAATAAGTATCTGAATGAAACTGAAGGTGTTCAGCAGAAAGAGGAGAAAACATGGACGTCGAGGTAAACATGGAGGCGAATACGCGCTCTCCGACAGCTCTTTGGTTCATACAAAGCAGCACCATCAGACAGGCAAGCAATACTAATCCTTTACCTAACTTCATCGACCTATTCATGTCTGTCTCAGTTTATCTTCCTGAATTCTCAATAATTAGATAATTAAGTTAATAGAAGGTTACATATTACACAGCCAAATAAGCAACACAAGCAGCATCATTTAACTTTACAAATAACGCCCCTTAAAAAACTCACTATTTTTTGCATTTTTTCTTAAAAACGGCACGGAACTTGCAATCTATTTAGTGAATAGAAAAAAGAAATTATTTTGCACACTTTCGGTGCACGATAATCAAGTTTAGGTAGTTTGTCGTTTTATTAGTGCCGCAGCTCACAACTGCCTAAATAATATGCGAGACAGCTCCCGAATTTAAAACAATTCATTTTCAAAACTCATATTTTTTAATTACTTTTTAACAATAATAAAACATACAGCCGATGATCGTGCCATGATTAAAACCTCACGAAACATCTGCAAACACAACACCACAAAACCAAAATAATTCGAGCAATATGTTGTTAGAACACAGAACTCGAAATATGGCGGATTGACACCGATGTTCTAAAGGAGCTGTAATTATGCGTATTAGCAAGCTTGTTTTAACAATGATGCTTTTGGGTGCGACCTGCGCAGTTCAAGCAGAAGAATTAAACGGTACTCTGAAGAAAATCAAAGATAATGGCGTGATTGTGGTGGGTCACCGCGAGTCATCTGTGCCATTCTCTTACTATGATAATAATCAGAAAGTTGTTGGCTACTCACAAGATTATTCCAATCTCATTGTTGATGCAGTGAAAAAGAAACTCAATATGCCTGATTTACAGGTGAAGTTGATTCCTATCACGTCACAAAACCGTATCCCATTACTGCAAAACGGCACATTTGACTTCGAATGTGGCTCGACAACAAATAACCTAGAGAGACAAAAGCAAGCCGCATTCTCCAATACTATTTTCGTTGTTGGTACTCGACTGCTGGCGAAAAAAGACTCTGGCATCAAAGACTTTGCTGATTTAGCTGGCAAAAACGTCGTTGTGACCTCAGGTACAACGTCGGAAGTGATTCTGAATAAGCTAAATGACGAGAAAAATATGAAGATGCGCATTATCAGTGCTAAAGACCACGGTGACTCATTCCGTACTTTAGAATCTGGTCGTGCTGTTGCCTTTATGATGGACGATGCCCTATTAGCCGGTGAACGCGCAAAAGCGAAACAACCGGATATCTGGGAAATTGTAGCAAAACCGCAAACTGAAGAAGCTTACGGCTGTATGCTGCGTAAAGATGATCCACAATTCAAAGCATTAGTCGATGATACTATCTCAACTGCACAAAAATCTGGTGCAGCAGAGAAATCATTCGACCGCTGGTTCAATCAACCAATCCCACCGAAGAACCTGAATCTGAAGTTTACGTTATCTGATGAAATGAAAGCGCTGTTCAAATCACCAAACGATAAAGCATTAAACTAATAAAAAAGACAAACAGGGTGTTACTGAAGTAGGAGTCGCAAGGCGGTCGTTCCCGCCTTGCTTTCTCTTATTGCGGTATTCGGGACAATCAAATTGCCCACAGGAAGTCATATTATGTCAATTAATTGGAATTGGGGGATATTCCTTGAGAATGCCCCATTTGGGAATACCACCTATTTAGGGTGGCTAATATCTGGCTTAGAAGTCACCGTCACGCTATCCATCTGCGCATGGATCATTGCATTTCTCGTTGGCTCGTTCTTTGGTATTTTACGTACCGTCCCCAACCGGTTCTTAGCTTTCTTAGGAACGGCTTACGTTGAATTATTCCGTAACGTGCCGCTTATCGTTCAGTTCTTCACTTGGTATTTAGTGATCCCTGAACTGCTGCCTCAATCCATCGGCGACTGGTTTAAAATGGAGTTAGATCCTAACTACCAGTTTTTCCTCTCCTCTATGCTATGCCTTGGTTTATTCACCGCTGCGCGAATGACTGAGCAAGTTCGTGCTGCTATTCAGTCCTTACCTAGAGGACAACGCAATGCAGCACTCGCGATGGGGCTGACACTACCGCAAACATACCGTTATGTACTGTTACCGAATGCTTATCGCGTTATTTTACCGCCGATGACTTCGGAAATGCTGAACTTGGTGAAAAACTCCGCTATTGCATCCACTATCGGGTTAGTGGATATGGCGGCACAAGCAGGAAAATTACTCGATTACTCCGCCCATGCTTGGGAATCTTTCACAGCAATCACGCTCGCATATGTCGGTATCAACTTGATTATTATGCTGCTAATGAGCTTGCTTGAGCGCAAAGTGCGCTTACCCGGCACACTAGGAGGACGCTAAGATGGCTTATCAATTTGATTGGAGTTCCATTGAGCCAAGCATCCCATTCTTAGTGGATGGCTTTATTATCACAGCCAAAATTACGGCAGCTGCCATTGTGGTTGGGATTTTATGGGGAACCGTACTGGCAGTCATGCGATTATCCAGTATTAAACCTCTGCGTTGGCTGGCGGCGTTTTACGTCAACACCTTCCGGTCAGTTCCATTAGTTATGGTACTGTTTTGGTTCTATTTAGTTGTGCCTAACATATTACAAAATGTTCTAGGCTTATCACCAAAAAATGATATTCGTTTAATATCCGCAGTGGTAGCCTTCTGTCTTTTTGAAGCGGCTTACTACTCTGAAATTATCCGTGCAGGTATTCAAAGTATCTCGAAAGGTCAGGCAAGCGCCTCCCTCGCTTTAGGTATGACCCAAATGCAAACCATGCGTTTAGTCGTATTACCGCAAGCGTTCAGAGCGATGGTGCCATTATTGCTGACCCAAGGTATTGTATTATTCCAAGATACCTCATTAGTGTATGTTCTTGGGTTGACCGACTTTTTCAGAACCGCGACCAATATTGGTGAGCGTGACGGTACGCAAGTCGAGATGATACTCTTTGCAGGTCTCATCTATTTTATTTTCAGTTTCGGCGCTTCAATGCTGGTGAATTATCTTAAGAAAAGGACTGTTTCATGATTACCCTGAAAAATGTATCTAAATGGTATGGCCAATTTCAGGTGCTCACAGATTGCACAACTGAGGTCAAAAAAGGCGAAGTTGTCGTTGTATGCGGGCCGTCTGGTTCTGGTAAATCCACATTAATAAAAACAGTAAATGGGTTGGAGCCAATTCAACAGGGTGAAATTTTCGTTAACGATATCCAAGTTAATAATAAAAAAACTGACCTTGCGAAGCTGCGCTCAAAAGTGGGGATGGTATTCCAGCACTTTGAGCTATTCCCACACCTTTCCATTATTGAAAACCTAACCTTAGCGCAAGTTAAAGTGCTAAACCGTGACAAAAAAGCGGCAGAAGCTAAAGGATTAAAACTACTGGAGCGTGTTGGTTTAGCAAGCCATGCCAACAAATTTCCAGCGCAATTATCCGGTGGTCAGCAGCAACGTGTCGCCATCGCCCGTGCATTGTGTATGGACCCCATTGCTATGCTGTTTGATGAACCAACATCCGCCCTAGACCCAGAAATGATTAACGAAGTGCTGGATGTTATGGTTGAGCTGGCTAACGAAGGCATGACCATGATGGTCGTCACCCATGAAATGGGCTTTGCAAAGAAAGTTGCCAATCGCGTTATTTTTATGGATGAAGGGAAAATCATCGAAGACAGTAAAAAAGAAGATTTCTTCGCGAATCCTAAATCTGATCGCGCGAAAGATTTCTTAGCAAAAATCTTACATTAATCGCCCTTTGAGTTGCAGAAAGTCCGACAGGGCTTTTTGCAACTTTTCTCTCAGCTTTTCTTACCGACACAAAATTCACCTCGTTTTCTTAATTGGCACTTTTCCGCGCTTGAAATCTCTTAAAAAATTCTCTAACGTGTTCTAAGTTCAAATAAAATTGCGAACAAAGCAAATTCACCCTGAAATAGTTCAAGTTTTAGGTAGAAAATTGAATTATGATAGGCGATACGCTTGTTATTTTGTGCGCGCTCTTAGTTTCAACAACGTATGGCAATATCAACGTATCGCCAACCACTATGTAGCACAAAATATAACAAACAGCTGAAACAGCAAGACCAAGTCCCTGTAAATTCATCTAATCGACGATTCATCGTTTTTTACAGACACAATGGCTTTCGGCATTGTTGTTTTCATGTGTGATCCGCTATGCTATGCGGATCCATTTTATAGACAAGACATTCACCAGCTACAGGCTAACCCTGTAGCGATTATTCACCATAGGATTATCGGTGCCATGCAAGAACAATATCGTCCAGAAGATATAGAGCCTAAAGTACAGCGTCACTGGGATGAACACCAAACGTTCAAAGTGACAGAAGACAACAGCAAAGAGAAATACTACTGCCTGTCCATGCTACCTTACCCTTCTGGTCGACTACACATGGGCCACGTTCGTAACTACACCATTGGTGACGTGATCTCCCGCTACCAGCGCATGCTGGGTAAAAACGTTCTGCAACCAATTGGTTGGGATGCGTTTGGTCTGCCAGCTGAAGGTGCTGCTGTTAAAAATAACACCGCACCTGCACCATGGACTTACGCCAATATCGATTACATGAAAGGTCAGCTGAAAATGCTGGGCTTCGGTTACGATTGGAACCGCGAAGTGACCACCTGTACACCAGAATACTACCGTTGGGAACAGTGGTTCTTCACTAAGCTGTATGAAAAAGGCTTAGTGTATAAGAAAACCTCTGCAGTGAACTGGTGTCCACACGACTTAACCGTTCTCGCAAACGAACAAGTTATCGACGGCTGCTGCTGGCGCTGCGATAGCCAAGTTGAGCGTAAAGAGATCCCTCAGTGGTTTATCAAAATCACCGACTACGCTGAAGAGCTGCTCAATGACTTGGACAAACTGGAAGATTGGCCAGAACAAGTTAAAACCATGCAGCGCAACTGGATTGGTCGCTCAGAAGGTGTGGAAATCACTTTTGATGTTGCCGACCGTGCAGAGAAATTAACTGTCTACACCACCCGCCCAGATACCTTTATGGGAGCGACCTATGTCGCGGTTGCAGCAGGTCACCCATTAGCGCAAGAAGCTGCCAAAGCGAATAGCGAATTAGCCGACTTTATCGATGAGTGCCGTAATACCAAAACTGCGGAAGCGGATATGGCAACCATGGAGAAAAAAGGTCTGGCAACAGGTCTGTATGTCGTTCATCCATTAACCCAAGAAAAATTACCAATTTGGGTCGCGAACTTTGTTCTGATGGAATACGGTACAGGCGCAGTGATGGCGGTTCCAGCTCATGACCAACGTGACTGGGAATTTGCTCATAAATACAATCTGCCAATCAAAGCAGTGATTGCAGATGCTGAAGGCAACACGCCTGACTTATCTCAAGAAGCGATGACGGAGAAAAATGCCCTTATCAACTCAGGTGAGTTTACTGGTTTAAGCAACGAAGCTGGCTTCAATGCTATCGCAGATAAACTAGTTTCGCTTGGTGCGGGTCAACGCAAAGTCAATTATCGTTTACGTGACTGGGGTGTTTCCCGTCAACGTTACTGGGGCGCGCCAATTCCAATGGCGACCTTAGAAGACGGTACCGTTGTTCCAGTTCCTGAAGACCAATTACCGGTTATTTTACCGGAAGATGTCACCATGAACGGCATCACTAGCCCGATTAAAGCGGATCCTGAGTGGGCAAAAACGACGATTAATGGTCAACCAGCGCTGCGTGAAACCGATACGTTCGATACCTTTATGGAATCATCTTGGTACTACGCTCGTTACACTTGCCCACAATACGATGATGGCATGTTGAACCCAGAAGCAGCAAACTACTGGCTGCCAGTGGATCAATACATCGGCGGTATTGAACACGCCATCATGCACTTAATGTATTTCCGCTTCTTCCACAAATTAATGCGTGATGCAGGTCTGGTGAACTCTGATGAGCCAGCAAAACGTTTACTGTGCCAAGGTATGGTGCTGGCTGATGCCTTCTACTACACCGGTAGCGATGGTCAGCGCGTGTGGGTTTCTCCTGCGGATGCAATTGTTGAACGTGATGACAAAAACCGTATTACTAAAGCGGTAGACCGCGAAGGCCATGAACTGGTTTATACTGGTATGAGCAAGATGTCTAAATCTAAGAACAACGGTATCGACCCGCAATTAATGGTCGAAAAATACGGTGCTGATACCGTCCGTCTGTTCATGATGTTCGCCGCGCCACCAGAATTAACCCTTGAATGGCAAGAATCTAGCGTTGAAGGAGCTAACCGTTTCGTTCGTCGTGTATGGCGTTTAGTTCATGAACACGCACAAAAAGGTGCAACTCAGCCATTAGACATCAGTGCATTAACGGCGGAACAAAAAGATTTACGTCGTGATCTCCACAAGACTATTGCGAAAGTGACTGACGATGTGGGTCGCCGTTATGCTTTCAACACGGCTATCGCGGCTATTATGGAGTTTATGAACAAATTAGTTCGTGCTCCACAAGATACAGAGCAAGATCGCGCTTTAGTTCAAGAGTCTTTAGATGCGATTACCCTGATGTTATCACCAATCATTCCACACGCTTGTTTCGAAATGTGGAAAGCATTAGGTCACAACGAAGATATCGACTTTGCAAACTGGCCTGTAGCAGATGAAAAAGCCATGATTGACGATACAAAACTGGTCGTTGTTCAAGTTAACGGTAAAGTGCGTGGTCGTATTACGGTTCCTGCGGATGCTAACCAAGAATTCGTTCAGGAAATGGCATCACAAGAAGCAAGCGTCACTAAATACCTTGAAGGCGTGAGCATCCGTAAAGTCATTTATGTACCAGGTAAATTACTGAACTTAGTTGTTGGCTGATAAGGAGCCCAAGTGCGCTATCTGATAACTCTATTTCTCAGCCTGTCGGTGCTTGTCACCGCAGGTTGCGGTTTTCGTCTTCAAGGGACAACTCAACTTCCTGAAGAATTGAAAACGTTACAATTAAGTTCTGGCGACCCATACAGTTACCAAACGCGTGTGGTCAGAGAACAGCTTCGACTCAATAACGTAACCTTGTTAGATTCCGGTCGTGCTGATGTGCCTATTTTAAAACTGGTAGGCTCAACAGAAAGCACGGATACCGTTTCGATTTACCAAGATGGTAAAGCGGCGGAAAAACAACTGACATTGGTCATGAAGGCACAAGTATTAATGCCTGATGGCGCTATTTATCCGCTGGAAACTAAAGTTGTGCGGACTTTCTTTGATAACCCGTTAGAAGCGCTCGCTAAAGATGCTGAGAACGAGATTGTGAAGCAAGAGATGCAACAACAAGCAGCACGTAACATTGTGCGCAAATTGCTTCTGGTTCACAGCGCTGAGTTAGAAAAAGCGAAAGCAAAAGCGGCTGAGAAACCTGTTGCCGAATAATGATACGCATTTATCCTGAACAGCTGGCCTCTTCGTTACAAGAGTCTCTAAGAGGCCGCTATCTCATTTGGGGCTCCGAGCCCCTCCTTATTCAAGAAAGCCAAGATGCTATTCGCCTAGCTGCTCGCCAGCAAGGATTTGAAGAGCATTTTACCTTCGCGTTAGAGCAAAATACCGATTGGGACGAGATTTTTAGTCTCTGTCAGGCGTTAAGCCTTTTCGCTAGCCGGCAAATGCTCACCTTATTTTTACCTGAAAATGGTCCCAATGCCGCAATGGCGGATAAACTCGCTCAGCTGGCAAGTTTGCTTCACCCAGATCTACTGTTAGTCCTGCGAGGACATAAACTGACTAAAGCACAAGAAAACAGTGCTTGGTTCAAAGCGATTAGCCAAGATAGTGTCTATGTCAGTTGCTTAACACCTGAGTACCAACGCTTACCTCAGTGGGTATCTAAGCGTGCTAGTCAGATGAGACTCGCATTAGAAACAGAGGCAAATCAGCTACTGTGTTACTGTTATGAAGGGAACTTACTGGGGCTTGCTCAAGCGTTAGAACGCTTATCACTGCTCTACCCTGACGGTAAACTGACCTACCCTCGCGTCGAAAGCGCAGTTAATGATTCTGCGCATTTTACGCCCTATCATTGGGTTGATGCGATTTTAGCGGGAAAACCTCGCCGTTCATGGCATATCCTTGAGCAGCTCAAGCAAGAAGATGTTGAACCCGTGATTTTGCTGCGCGCTATTCAACGTGAACTCATGTTATTGATTACGTTAAAACGTCAGTCTACGAGCACGCCATTGAAAACCTTATTCGACCAGCATAAAGTCTGGCAAAACCGCCGAGGTTTGTTAGGTGAAGCACTCCAACGTTTGAGCCTACATCAATTACAATCTGCCTTGATGTTACTCACTCAAGCGGAAATTCATACTAAGCAAGATTTCTCTCACTCTTCATGGCCAGACTTACAGTCTCTCTCCATGGTGTTGTGTGGTAAAACGGATGCGGAACATTTTATTCAGCATTCATAATGCACGATGTATAGATAAGTCACCTGATATCAATAGGTAACGAACAATGAACGCGAAACCACAAGGTCTACAAGCACTCTTTGGCGGAACATTTGACCCCATTCATTATGGACACCTGCGCCCTGTTGAAGCACTCGCAAAACAAGTCGGATTGCAAAAAGTAATTTTGCTTCCCAATCACGTTCCTCCGCATCGACCTCAACCTGAAGCAAGCCCTGCCCAGCGTTTAGAAATGGTAAAACTCGCAATTCAAGATAACCCATTGTTCTCTGTTGATACCCGTGAACTACGACGTGATACGCCTTCTTTTACGCTTGAAACACTGAGTGAATTACGCCAAGAGTTAGGAGAGCAGCA
This sequence comes from Providencia sp. PROV209, assembly GCF_028479485.1. Classification (NCBI taxonomy): domain Bacteria; kingdom Pseudomonadati; phylum Pseudomonadota; class Gammaproteobacteria; order Enterobacterales; family Morganellaceae; genus Providencia; species Providencia sp. PROV209. The sequence continues at coordinate 76,682 of NZ_JAMPNR010000023.1, forward strand.
ACCTCTTGCGTTCATTATTGGGCAAGATTCTCTTCTATCCATCAACACGTGGCATGGTTGGACTCAGCTATTAGATAAATGCCATTTACTCGTTTGTGCAAGACCCGGTTATGCAACGCATTTCGATGACCCCGATATGCAGCAATGGCTGCAACAGCATCAAGTCACAGAACCGCAAATATTGAGCGAGACACCGAGTGGTTCAATTTTCATTGGTGACACTCCACTGGTGAATATTTCTGCCACTGAAATCCGGGAACAACTGGGTTTAGGACAGGCTTGTGATGATTTATTGCCGCGCGCTGTTTACCACTATATTCAGCAGCAGAATTTGTATCAAAAATAAGCAGCTTTATTTCGACTATTCGAATGGAAATATCAATAAATAATTGATTCTCTTTTATTCGCTTATTTTCAATTTAATTAATTGCACAACCCCACGCATATTCTAGAATATGGGTACGCGAGAGGTAGCGATATTTTGTTTGTAAAGTTACGATAATTATCTTGCCGAATGGATAAGATATCCCTATAAATTGCCCTCTTACATCAATAAAAAATAATTTAGCCGATTTTTCCGAAAATCTGGGGTAAAATAGCGGCGCTTTATTGGGGGATATCTCCCCTGAAAGTACAGCGATAAATCGTGTTTAACAAGAGATTCTCTCAATTTGAATAAAGGTGAACCTTTTGCAAGGAACTGAACTCCAAAAATTTATTATCGATCAACTTGAAGATGCGAAAGCAGAAGATATTACATCGATCGATGTCCATGGGAAATCAAGTGTTACCGACCAAATGATTATCTGCACAGGGACTTCAAGCCGTCATCTCATGTCCGTTGCTGATCGTTTAATCGATGCATGCCGTAAACAGGGTTTGATGCCTTTAGGTGTAGAAGGCCAAGGTATTTCAGACTGGATTGTTGTCGACCTTGGTGATGCCATTGTGCATATCATGCAAGATGAAAGTCGCCGCATGTACGAACTAGAAAAACTCTGGAGCTGAGTTTGAAATTACAGCTCATCGCCGTCGGTACAAAAATGCCGGACTGGGTACAGACCGGCTTTATGGATTATCTTCACCGTTTTCCTAAAGATATGCCTTTCGAGTTAACCGAAATTCCCGCAGGAAAACGAGGAAAAAATGCAGACATCAAGCGTATTCTCGAAAAAGAAGGCGAATTGATGCTTGCTGCTGTTGGTAAAGGCAATCGCATCGTGACATTGGATATTCCAGGGGATCGTTGGGACACACCTAAACTTGCCGTTCAGCTGGATAAATGGAAACAAGATGGTCGTAATGTCAGTTTATTAATCGGTGGACCGGAAGGACTTGCACCTGCGTGTAAAGATGCTGCAGAGCAAAGCTGGTCGCTATCACCGTTAACACTACCCCATCCGCTCGTTCGCGTCCTTGTTGCCGAAAGTCTTTATCGGGCATGGAGTATTACGACTAATCATCCGTATCATCGGGAATAGTTAGGAATTAATTTGTACACAATGGCAATGGGATGAAACAACAACGCACCCCTTTTCGCGACCATACCGCAGAATCAGTTTTGTTTATTCGCCGAGCATTAATTGCTTTCGGCGTCATTGTCATACTTACCTCAATCCTCGTGACCAATTTGTATCATTTACAAATTGTCCGTCATGAAGATTACCAAACTCGCTCCAATGATAACCGCATTAAATTGGTGCCAATTGCCCCTAGCCGCGGCATTATTTATGATCGTAAAGGTACTCAGTTAGCCCTTAACAGCACTTTTTATCAGTTAGAAATCGTGCCTGAGAAAGTGGAAAACTTGCAGGAAACCCTCGACAAATTACGCGATGTGGTCGACCTCACAGACGAAGACATCACAAACTTCGAAAAAGAGCGTAAACGCTCCCGCCGCTTTACCTCAATTGCACTGAAAACTCAGCTGAACGAAGTTCAGGTAGCGCGTTTTGCGGTCAATCAGTACCGCTTTCCGGGATTAGAAGTCAAAAGCTATCAACGCCGTTCATATCCATACGGTTCAGCATTAACCCATGTCATTGGCTATGTTGCAAAAATTAACGATAAAGACGTTGAGCGCCTCGATAAAGATGGCTTGCTACCAAACTATGCCGCCAGTCATGATATCGGAAAATTAGGTATTGAGCGTTATTACGAAGATGTGTTGCACGGCAAAACAGGCTACGAAGAAGTTGAGGTGAATAGCCGAGGTAGAGTTATTCGTCAACTTCACGAACAACCACCGCAAGCAGGTCGCGATGTCTATTTAACTATCGACCTTGAATTACAGACCTACATCGAAAAAATTCTGACCACCAGCCGTGCTGCGGTCGTGGTTACCGACCCTCGTAATGGCGAAATCCTCGCTTTGGTATCAACACCTAGTTACGATTCAAACTTGTTTGTGAACGGAATTTCCAGCAAAGATTATCAAGAGCTACTAAATAACCCTAATAGACCGCTGATCAACCGAGCAACTCAGGGCTTATATCCACCCGCATCCACGGTGAAACCATTCATTTCAGTGGCAGCCTTGAGTGAAAAAGTGATTACACCGAATACCACTATCTATGATCCAGGTTGGTGGCAGCTCCCCGGCTCTGAAAAACGTTATCGTGACTGGAAGCGTTGGGGACACGGCAAACTGAATGTGGTCAAATCCATCATTGAATCTGCCGATACCTTCTTCTATCAAGTGGCTTATGACATGGGGATTGATCGCCTATCTGATTGGATGACTCGTTTTGGTTATGGCGAATACACTGGTATCGACCTTTCCGAAGAGCGTCAAGGTATTATGCCAACTCGTGAGTGGAAGCAAAAACGCTATAAAAAACCTTGGTATCAAGGGGATACTATCCCTGTTGGGATCGGTCAAGGCTATTGGACATCAACGCCAATTCAAATGTCTAAGGCGCTGATGACATTAATCAATGATGGTAAAGTGAAAACACCACATTTGCTGTATGGAACTAAACTCGGCAATGCCATGGTACCTTATGAAGATAAAGAAACCCGCCAGATTGGTGATATCCACTCAGGTTATTGGGAGCTAGCTAAGACGGGTATGTATGGTGTCGCCAATGCGCCGAATGGTACGGGTAAACGCAGCTTTGTTGGCACACCATATAAAGTGGCAGCGAAATCAGGAACAGCCCAAGTATTTAGCTACGAAACCTATAACGCAAGCAAATTAGCGGAACACCTGCGCGACCATAAACTCATGATTGCGTATGCCCCTTACGATAAGCCCACAATTGCCGTTGCGATTATTTTAGAGAACGGTGGTGCAGGTCCTGCGGTCGGTGATATTGTTCGCCAAATCTTTGACCATGTCCTGTTAGGTGATAACAAGACCCAAGTTGAAACCTCGGGTGCCAGCGCAGAGGAAGATCGTTAATCATGACAGACGATAAACGAAAACTATCACTATCAACACGTCTGCACATTGATGTGCCAATGTTATTGATTATCATAGCATTGCTCGCGTATAGCGCATTTATTATGTGGAGTGCTAGCGGGCTAGACCCAGATATGATGGAAAGAAAATTGGGGCAAATTTTTTCTGGCTTCGTAGTCATGATCGTGATGGCGCAAATCCCCCCACGAATGTATGAAAGCCTTGCGCCACATCTGTTTATTTTCTGTGTCATATTATTGGTTTTTGTCGATGTATTTGGGCAAATCAGTAAAGGGGCTCAACGTTGGCTCGACCTAGGTTTTGTGCGTTTCCAACCATCGGAAATTGCTAAAATTGCCGTCCCCTTAATGGTGGCTCGCTTTATGAACCGAGATACATGCCCGCCTTCATTTAAAAACACCTGTATTGCACTTGTCTTTATCTTCGTTCCAACGTTGCTCGTCGCAGCACAACCGGATCTCGGTACTTCAATTCTCGTTGCCGCATCAGGTCTATTTGTTCTATTCCTAGCAGGAATGAGCTGGCGATTGATTGCCGTTGCTGCCGTTGCGCTCGCCGCCTTTATCCCAATGCTTTGGTTCTTCTTAATGCATGATTACCAACGTGCACGAGTCATGATGTTACTTGACCCAGAAAGCGACCCACTCGGTAAGGGATACCATATTATCCAGTCTAAAATTGCCATTGGCTCCGGTGGGTTAATGGGAAAAGGCTGGCTGGAAGGCACTCAATCCCAGCTAGAATTCTTACCTGAACGACACACTGATTTTATCTTCGCTGTATTAGCCGAAGAACTCGGACTCATTGGTGTATTAGTCTTACTGGCGCTCTACATTTTGCTCATCATTCGTGGGCTCTATATCGCCGCGAGTGCGCAAAACACCTTCGGGCGAGTCATGGTCGGTGGATTAATCCTAATCCTATTTGTGTATGTGTTTGTTAATATTGGCATGGTCAGCGGCATCTTGCCTGTCGTTGGTGTTCCCCTTCCCTTAGTCAGTTATGGTGGCTCCGCCTTAATTGTTTTAATGGCTGGATTCGGTATTATCATGTCTATCCATACCCACAGAAAATTTCTATCTAAGAGTTTATAACATGAGGCTTAGTATGCGTTTACAATGGATTATGCTCGCCATGGCAACCACATTGCTCAGTGGTTGTATTAACGAAGACGTTAAGCAGCAGCCAACAGTACCAACCAATATCCCAACACAAGATGTCTTGGGTGCTGAGCCACATTATGAACCTTATCACCCAACGGCGAATAATGATTACCAACGTAATGGTAAACAGTATCAAATCGTGCGTGATCCGGCGCAGTACTCTCAAGTTGGTTACGCATCAATTTATGGACAAGAAGCCTCTGGTCAACTGACAGCCATTGGTGAACGAGCGAACCCAGTAGAGTTAACAGCTGCTCACCCAACCCTGCCAATTCCAAGTTATGCACGTATTACCAATATGATGAATGGTCGCATGATGGTGGTGCGTATTAATGACCGGGGTCCATATACACCGGGTAAAAGCATTGCCGTATCTCGTGCGGTTGCAGATCGCTTAAATCTGATGACAACGACAAAGATTAAAATTGATGCTATTCAAGTTGCACCCGATGGCAGCTTATCGGGTCCCGGTACAGTAGGTTCAAACTTTGTTAAGCAAAGTTATGCGCTCCCCGACCGCCCACAGTTAGGGTCTGGTCCATTAGGCACGCCAGTGATGCAAGAATCCCCAGCACCAACAAATTCACTGCCCGTCCAACAACCTGTTGAACCTATGCAACCGACTATGCCTGATATGAACATCAAGCCGCAGGAACCGCAAGCTGCGCCACAAGCAACCGCAACAGAATCGGTCCCTGAGCGTGGATTTTTAGTCCAAGCTGGTGCTATCAGTAGTAAAGCGAATGCACAAAGCATGTTAGACAATTTAAAAAACCAGTTTAAGGTTCCAGGACGCCTGCAACCCTACAATGGCATCTACCGTGTTCAATTAGGACCTTTTGCAACCAGACAACAAGCCGTAGAGATTCAATCTCGCTTACAGTCCGAGCGTAATCAACAATCTATGGTTGTCGCGCCTTAGTCTCCCAATAGCCGAATAATTTACGTTGTAAGGGGAAATAAATCCTTATTTCCCCTGCAACTTGAAGTAGAACGGGTATAAACTAGCGTAAATTTACCTGCACAGCGCAAGAGCTTCTTTTATCTGCCTTTGAACTTTTGCTAAACTGCGCTTTCTTGTGTTAACCGAATGCCGGATATAATGATACAACCATGAAAAATGTCTTCCCATCACGCTATGTCTTTCTGTCACGCATTGCGCGCCAGACTGCCTTGGCTTCTGCACTGATCGTTTCTACCGCTAATTTTGCAAATGCAGATGAAGCATTTCCAAATACATCAATTCCCGCAGTGCCAGACATTGATGCGGCTGCCTATATCTTAATTGATTACAATTCAGGTAAAGTCCTTGCCGAAAGCAATGCAGACCAACGCCGCGATCCTGCCAGTTTGACCAAAATGATGACCAGCTACGTTATCGGTCAAGCCATTAAATCAGGCAAAATCGGTGCGAATGATATGGTTACGGTTGGCGATGATGCATGGGCGACAGGTAATCCAATCTTCAAAGGCTCATCATTAATGTTCTTAAAACCAGGGGATCGCGTGAGTGTTTCTCAGCTGACCCGTGGTATTAACTTACAGTCAGGTAACGATGCTTGTGTAGCAATGGCGGATTATGTTGCTGGTGATCAAGCTAACTTCGTTAACTTGATGAACACCTACGTAACTAAACTGGGTCTGCAAAATACCCACTTCCAAACGGTTCATGGTTTGGATGCCGCGGGTCAATACAGTTCTGCTCGCGATATGGCGTTGATTGGTCAAGCACTGATCCGTGATGTACCGGAAGAGTACGAAATTTACAAAGAAAAAGAGTTTACGTTTAATAATATCCGCCAAACTAACCGTAATGGTCTACTATGGGATAAAAGCCTCGCCGTTGATGGGATTAAAACCGGTCATACTGATGCAGCGGGTTATAACTTAGTGGCATCAGCGAAAGATGGCGATATGCGCCTGATCTCTGTTGTTATGGGTGGAAAAAGCAGTAAAGGTCGTGATGCAGAAAGCAAAAAACTGCTCACTTATGGCTTCCGCTTCTATGAAACAGTTAAGCCACTGCAAGCCGATGTTGAGTTCGCAACTGCTCCCGTTTGGTTTGGTGATGACAGCGAAGTTAAATTAGGCGTCGTTGAAGACCTTTACCTCACCATTCCTCGTGGTCGTTTAAAAGACTTGAAAGCAAGCTACGAATTAACCACAACTGAAATTGAAGCACCGCTGAAAAAAGGCCAGCAAGTCGGAACGATTAGCTTCCAATTAGATGGAAAAACAATTGAACAACGTCCTTTAACGGTATTAAAAGATGTTGAAGAAGGTGGCTTCTTCAGCCGCTTGATCGACTACATCAAACTATTATTCCATCGTTGGTTTAGTTAATACTTGAAATCGAAATAAGTTAACCCCATATAGTTTGTATCTGAAAGCCTGTAGTGAAATACAAACCCTAGTGGGGTCATGAATTGGCTGGCGAAATCTATTTTCTTCCAGCCAATTTTTATACAGGCGCTAATTAATCTTTTAGGAGTGCCCATGAAAACGAAATTAGGTGAACTGCTTGAGTTCCCATGTCCATTGACCTACAAAGTGATGGGCCTAGCGCAGCCAGAATTAGTTGACCAAGTCATTGAAGTTGTTCAACGCCATGCTCCGGGTGACTATGCACCGGATGTGAAACCGAGCAGCAAAGGTAACTACCACTCAGTTTCTATTACGATTAACGCGACTCACATTGAGCAAGTTGAAACGCTCTACACTGAGTTAGGCGCATTAGAATTAGTCAAAGTTGTCCTGTAATGAACAACGCAAAAAGCCGAGCCATGTGCTCGGTTTTTTATTGCTCGTAATGTTGAAATATACTGCAAAATAACACGTTTATAACAAGCTAAACTGGTGGTAAAGCTTTCACAGCGTTATACTGCCATTCATCTTTACAGCCTGTGGACACCGAATTTTGTCGAAGAATAGCATCATCATCCGCGACTTAGGTCTGGCTCCCTACGAGAGCACATCTGAGGCAATGCATCAATTTACTGAATCCCGTACTTCTGATACCTGCGACGAAATTTGGCTGGTACAGCACCCTTCTGTCTTTACTCAAGGGCAAGCAGGTAAAGCTGAGCATGTTCTCGCGCCAGGAAACATTCCTGTCATCCAAAGCGATCGAGGTGGACAAGTGACGTATCATGGTCCCGGTCAGCAAGTGATGTATGTTATGGTGGATTTAAAGCGTAGCCATATTGGTGTCCGTGAACTGGTTAGTGCTCTAGAAACCTGCGTGGTGAATACCCTCGCTCATTTTAATATCAGTGCGTACCCACGCCCTGATGCCCCCGGAGTGTATGTCAATGGAGACAAAATCTGCTCCCTTGGTTTACGCATCCGCAAAGGCTGTTCGTTCCATGGATTGGCACTGAATGTTGATATGGATTTAGAGCCTTTTAATCGCATTAACCCCTGTGGTTATAGTGAGTTGAAAATGACACAAGTGCGAGCACTGTCGCCAAATATTACATTAAGCGATGTTCAACCAGTGCTTATTAGTCAGTTCTGTGACACACTTGGATTTCATATTGTTCAATAATAATGCTATAATTTTTTAACATTATTCAAAAAAATTTTAATGGCAAACAGATAACTGGAACCGGCACATTATGAGTAAACCAATTCAGATCGAGCGTGGAATTAAATATCGTGACGCCGATAAAATGGCACTGATCCCTGTTAAAAACGTGGTGACGGAACGTGAAGAAATTCTACGTAAACCTGACTGGATGAAAATCAGATTGCCAGCTGACTCTACGCGAATTCAAGGCATCAAAGCCGCAATGCGTAAAAATGGCCTGCACTCCGTCTGCGAAGAAGCGTCATGCCCTAACCTCTCTGAATGTTTTAACCACGGAACTGCCACCTTTATGATTTTAGGTGCAATCTGTACTCGCCGTTGCCCATTCTGTGATGTTGCCCACGGCCGCCCAAATGCCCCTGATGCCAATGAGCCTGAAAAATTAGCCCAAACTATCAAAGATATGGCTCTACGCTATGTGGTTATTACTTCCGTAGACCGTGATGATTTACGTGATGGCGGCGCACAGCATTTCGCTGACTGCATCAGTGCAATCAGAGAAAAAAGCCCATCGATTAAAATTGAAACGCTTGTACCTGATTTCCGCGGCCGTATGGATCGCGCATTAGAAATCCTTACCGCTACGCCACCGGATGTGTTTAACCATAACCTTGAAAACGTTCCACGCATTTACCGCCAAGTTCGCCCTGGCGCTAACTATGAATGGTCCTTGAAATTGCTGGAAAAATTCAAAGAAGCACATCCAGAAATCCCAACAAAATCAGGTTTAATGGTTGGCTTAGGCGAAACCAATGAAGAAATTATCGAAGTTATGCGTGACTTACGTCGTCATGGCGTGACGATGTTAACATTGGGACAATACTTGCAGCCAAGCCGCCACCATTTACCCGTTAAGCGTTACGTCAGCCCTGCTGAGTTCGATGAAATGAAAGAAGCGGCTATGGATATGGGCTTCACACATGCAGCATGTGGTCCATTTGTGCGCTCTTCTTACCATGCTGACCTACAAGCAAAAGGCGAAGAAGTTAAATAATATTTACCATTTCACCCAACGATGCTTGCAGAGAAACCCTGATGATGCATATTGCACATTGGGGTTTTTTATTAATTATCTAATTTATCACTAATACAAATTATTATTAGATGAGTTTGATCCATAAAAAAACTCGCGCTAGCAATGCTAGTGCGAGTTTAGTGCTGTTCGTTTCTAAGTATTTAATTACAAAGAGACAACGTTAGCAGCTGATGGACCTTTCGCGCCTTCAGTGATTTCGAATTCGACTTTTTGGCCTTCTGCTAAGGTTTTGAAACCGTCGCCAGAAATCGCAGAGAAGTGAACAAAAACATCTTTGCTACCATCTTCTGGAGTGATGAAACCAAAACCTTTAGATTCATTGAACCACTTAACGTTACCTTTAACTTTAGACATCAAATTATTACCTTTAAAATAAAATAGACACACCATCTGTATCAAGCTCAGTACATCAGATATGTAACTTACTTGTCTACAACCTAGATCACGAAAATTGATTTAAATGATAAAAAAATATTATTTATCCACACTTTTCCCCAAAAAAACGGGAATAATCCTTATCAATAGTAATTAACGCAAAGATAAATATTACTAATAGTTAATTTTTCAGCGTTTACTTCTCGTGAATAAGTAGCCAATCTTTAATATCCAAGCCCCCTGTGTAACCCACCAATTTTCCATCATGCCCCAACACACGATGACAAGGTACAATCAATGAAATAGGATTACGGGAATTTGCCATTCCTACAGCTCGGCAATAGTTAACAGAACCTAATTTTAAGGCGAGATCTTTATAACTCCAGCGCTCACCATAAGGAATTTCGCACAAATGCTTCCAGACTTTTTTCTGAAACTCAGTACCTTGCGGATTCAGTGCGACAGAAAACACTTTCCGCTTATGATTGAAATATTCTTTTAACTCTTTAGCACACTGCTTTGAGAATTCGTTCTTCGACTCTTTCTCCATTTTTTCATCAACAAAATAGATACTCGTCACACCTTCATCATCAGCCGTAATATGGATCCACGGTTTCGGAAAGTTTTCTGGGGCTACTAAATATTGATGGTACATAACATCTCCTCAAAAGGATTCACTTACCTGATTGTATATACAGTTATAAGGTAAATTATTTCTACTTTGCAATGATATTTTTTCTCAGTGTAGCTAACTGAATCATCTCCCCCTGAATTTTTTTATTTCCAATGTTAATAACAGCATAGCCAATAATTTGAATGATTATCATTCAAAATAAGAAATCACTATATATTGTGTGGTTGAAATATTTTTTATCAATATATAGGATCAAGCCATCTTAGATACACCACTATCACGTAACTACCACGTTCTGAAAATATTAAGGTGAAAAAAATGACTGAGATTACCATTTATAGTAAGCCTAACTGCGTCCAGTGTAATGCCACCTACCAAGCTTTTGAACGCAAGCAACTTCAATATAAAGTCATCGACCTATCTGAAGATAATCAAGCCATTGAATTTATAAAAAAACTAGGTTACCAACAACTTCCCGTTGTTATCGTGGGAGAGCAACATTGGTCAGGATTTCGCCCTGACAAAATCAATGCTTTGATTGAGTAAGTGAGGCTGATATGACCACACAGCCACTGATTTATTTTTCAAGCCATTCGGGCAGCTGCCATCGGTTTGTCGAAAAATTACAATTGCCAGCAACCCGCATCCCCATCGGTCATTTACCTGAGAATGCCATTTTAGCAACTCAGCCTTATGTACTGCTGCTACCGACCTATGGTGGAGGCTCTTCCCATGGTGCAGTACCTAAAGAAGTTGTGCATTTTCTCAATATCCCAACTAATCGTACGTTGATTCGCGGTGTTATTGCGGCAGGTAATACTAATTTTGGGGAAGCTTACGCGCTCGCCGGCAGCATTATTGCTCAAAAATGTGCCATTCCCTTCCTCTATCGCTTCGAATTATTAGGTACTGAGCGAGATGTACAGTCCGTAAAACAAGGATTGAAAACATTCTGGGAAAGCGCTCATACAAAGGAACCAATCAATGGATAACCCACAAAACAGCCGCAATGCGGATTATCATGCGCTAAATGCGATGTTGAACCTCTATGATAGTGAAGGTCGTTTACAGTTAGATAAAGACAAGCAAGCAGCATATCTCTACTTTCGCCAGCATGTGAATCAAAACACCGTCTTTTTTCATGATTTAAAAGAGAAACTTGATTTTTTAGTGAATGAAAAATACTACGAAGAAGAGGTCCTCGCACAGTACGATTTTCCGTTCATTAAACAACTTTTCAAGCAAGCCTATGCTCATAAGTTTCGTTTTCAAACGTTCTTAGGCGCTTTTAAGTATTACACCAGCTACACACTTAAAACCTTCGATGGAAAACGCTATCTTGAACGTTACGAAGACCGCGTTTGCATGGTGGCACTCACCCTTGCACAGGGTTCTAAATCTCTCGCCTCCCTCTTCGTAGATGAAATCATCACTGGGCGCTTCCAACCTGCAACGCCAACGTTTCTCAATTGTGGGAAGAAACAGCGCGGGGAGCTAATATCCTGCTTTTTACTGCGAATTGAAGACAACATGGAGTCTATCGGGCGCTCAGTGAATTCAGCACTACAACTGTCTAAGCGCGGGGGTGGTGTTGCTTTCTTGATGAGTAATTTACGCGAACAAGGTGCCCCGATAAAACAGATCAAGAACCAATCCTCTGGCGTCGTACCTGTCATGAAAATGCTGGAAGATGCATTTTCCTATGCAAATCAATTAGGGGCGAGACAAGGTGCAGGTGCCGTTTATCTTCATGCTCACCATCCTGATATTCTGCGCTTTTTAGATACTAAACGAGAAAATGCGGATGAAAAAATTCGCATTAAAACACTCTCTCTTGGAGTCGTGATCCCTGATATTACATTCCAGCTCGCGAAAAATAATGAAGACATGTACCTATTTTCCCCTTATGACATTCAAAAAATCTACGGGGTACCCATGTCAGAAATCAGTGTTACAGAAAAATACCACGAAATGGTGAACAACAAAGCCATCAAAAAATTCAAAATTAATGCGCGGGAATTTTTCCAAACTATCGCTGAAATCCAATTTGAATCAGGCTATCCGTATATTTTATTTGAAGATACCGCGAATCGTGCCAACCCCATTGCTGGGCGTATCAACATGAGTAATTTATGCTCTGAAATTCTACAAGTAAACCAAGCCAGCCAATATGAAGATGATTTAAGTTACCAAGAAATTGGTAAAGATATTAGTTGCAACTTAGGCTCTATGAATATCGCAAATACCATGGATTCACCAGACTTTGCATTGTCGATAGAAACCGCTATTCGCGCTCTAACTGCGGTTTCAGATATGAGCAATATTGGCTCAGTTCCTTCTATTGCTAAAGGTAACCGACAATCCCATGCTATTGGTCTTGGTCAAATGAACTTGCATGGTTTTTTAGCCCGAGAACATATCCACTATGGATCTGAAGAAGGATTAGATTTTACTAATATTTATTTCTATACCGTGGCTTACCATGCCTTAAAAACATCGAACCAATTAGCCATTGAACGCCAACAAACCTTTGATGGCTTTGAATCATCCTCCTACGCTAGCGGCGAGTATTTTGATAAATATATCAACAACACATGGTTACCAAAGACCCAAACCGTTCAGGAATTATTCCGACGCTCGGGCATCGAAATACCCACACAAGCAAACTGGCAAGCCTTAAAGCAGTCAGTGATGACCAATGGAATATATAACCAAAACTTGCAAGCGATCCCACCAACAGGATCTATTTCCTATATCAACAATTCGACCTCCAGCATTCACCCTGTAGTTGCTCCTATCGAAATTCGTAAAGAAGGCAAAATTGGGCGTGTTTACTATCCCGCACCATTTATGACCAATAAAAATCTTCAGTTCTACCAAGATGCCTATCAAATTGGTCCAGAAAAAATCATCGATACCTATGCAGAAGCGACCCAGCACGTTGACCAAGGTTTGTCGCTAACACTGTTTTTTGATGGTAATGCAACCACCCGCGATATCAATAAAGCACAAATCTATGCATGGCGAAAAGGAATAAAAACCTTGTATTACATTCGATTACGCCAAACTGCTCTCGAAGGTACCGAAGTAGAAGGCTGTGTTTCCTGCTCACTGTAAAAGGATAAATAATATGACCACCAGCACGCCTAATCGCCCAATTCAAGCAATAAACTGGAACCGTATTCAGGATGATAAAGACCTCGAAGTATGGAATCGGCTAACCAGTAACTTTTGGTTGCCAGAAAAAATTCCACTGTCAAACGATACTGTTTCATGGAATACACTAAAAACAGACGAGCAACAGCTCACCATTCGTGTATTTACGGGATTAACACTTCTGGACACCATCCAAAATACTGTTGGTGCGCCTTGCTTAATGGAAGATGCACAAACGCCCCATGAAGAAGCCGTTCTCTCCAATATCAGCTTTATGGAAGCGGTACACGCACGTTCCTATAGCTCGATTTTTTCTACACTATGCTCCACCGTAGATGTTGATGAAGCCTATCGCTGGAGTGAAGAAAACACTGCATTACAAAATAAAGCTAAAATTATTCTTTCTTACTATTGCGATTCCCATCCACTCAAGAAGAAAGTCGCCAGCGTTTTTTTGGAGTCCTTTCTATTTTACTCTGGCTTTTATTTGCCAATGTACTGGTCAAGCCGTGGAAAACTGACCAATACCGCAGATTTAATTCGGCTGATCATTCGCGATGAAGCCATTCATGGCTACTACATCGGTTATAAATTCCAAAAAGCGCTAGCTCATTACTCAGAACAAGAACGTAATGAAATTAAAGATTTCACTTTCTCATTGCTACTTGATTTATATGAAAATGAAATCAAATATACTCAAGAGTTGTATGATGGTGTTGGCTGGAGCGAAGACGTCAAAAGTTTTCTACACTATAACGCCAATAAAGCGTTGATGAACTTGGGCTATGAAGCACTATTCCCAGACTCAATTACACAAGTGAGCCCTGAAATTTTGTCCGCTCTTTCACCTGACGCCAATGAAAACCATGACTTTTTCTCTGGCTCTGGCTCATCCTATGTCATTGGCAAAGCGGTGAGTACTGAAGATGATGATTGGCTTTTTTGAATAACATCAACAAAAATATCACGCATCAATATTCTGAAAAAATAATAAAATAACCTCATGCATTAACTCATTGAACAATAATGGTGGGTTAGGCTTAAAGCCTGCCCACTGAATAATAAATTAACACTTATATTCGAAGCATAATGAGCATAAAAACACCACAAGCGGAACTGACTACGGGCTTAACGCTCTTAATGGCAATTGCCACCGGACTCGTCGTTGCCAGTAACTATTACGCGCAACCTCTACTCGATACCATCGCACTCCAATTTAACCTCACCACTAACATGGCTGGGTTTATTGTGACGGCAGCTCAATTAGGCTATGCCGTTGGGTTACTATTTTTAGTTCCTCTCGGTGATCTTTTCGAACGAAAAAAGTTGATCATCGTCATGACGACATTGTCAGCGAGTGGTTTATTAATCACGGCGCTTTCTGACAATATTTGGCAAATTTTGCTCGGTACGGCTTTAACCGGATTATTCTCCGTTGTCGCGCAAGTCCTTGTTCCTATGGCTGCCTCTATTGCGAAACCGCATCAAAGAGGGAAAGCCGTCGGAACGATTATGAGTGGGCTACTTTTAGGTATTTTACTTGCCAGAACTATCTCTGGCGGGGTTGCCATGATCGGGGGATGGAGAGCCATTTACTGGGTCGCCTTTGGATTGATGATGATCCTCGTCCTTGTTTTAGCGCTCAAACTACCCCGCTATCACCAAAAAACTGATCTTAACTATTTTCAGCTCATCTTCTCCATTGGACGCCTGTTTTTTACAACCCCCGTATTAGGTACTCGAGCACTACTCGGAGCCTTAACTTTTGCAAATTTTGCACTGTTATGGACTGCCATGGCATTCTTGCTTGCTAGCCCCCCATTCAATTATTCGGAAGGGACTATCGGACTATTTGGTCTTGTTGGTGCGGCAGGAGCATTAATGGCAACTCAAGCGGGTCGCTTAGTTGATAAAGGCAAAGGTAAATTAATCACGACCCTTGGCTTAGTGTTACTACTGTTATCTTGGATCCCCATTGGCATGGCGAAGTATTCGTTAATTGCCTTTATTATCGGCGTATTAGTCCTTGATTTGGCGGTTCAAGCCGTGCATGTCACAAACCAAAGTACCCTTTATCGTATTATGCCTGAAGCACGTAACCGCTTAACCGCAGGTTATATGACCAGTTATTTTATTGGTGGTGCATTAGGTTCATTACTTTCAGGATATGCATATGAACATGCGGGCTGGCTAGGCGTTGCAATTTCAGGGGCAGTCTTGACCGGAATAAGCTTAATCATTTGGGCTATTGGTGCTCGATTTGATCCAAAAATTACTTCAGAGCAATAAATACATTTAATTCTCTCAATGCATAGCCGCTAAATAGATTGCGGTTATGCATATCCAGCTCACTTAATATCAATCACATTCTTTCCTGGTCCATTATTTAACCTATTATTATGTGGCTATGATAATAATCATCTTATCAAATAGCTAACAATGATAAATAATTAGTGCAAGGTATAATTTACTTAGAAAAAGTTAATTAGTGACACAGTTAAGCAAAAAGTATACCTTCATCAAATGGTATACTTCTTGCCCATAAAATATTAACCCAGTATCACTCAGTACCCTAGGCTCCTTCTCTTGGTATTTACCTCCAAAAAGAGAGCTCCTTCTATCTTGTAATTATTGAGTAATAAAAAAAATGGTATTGAGTTAATGCGATGTGATTATATATTGTTTTATATGATTTTATTTGTCGTATAAAACGCAATTATACTTTGATCTATTTATCTGCACGATAGTAAGAAAGCAGTGATTGTTAATTGAACTATACTAAATGCGTTAAAACACATTCATAAAATTTATGAATGATGTATCATTGTCAAAATAAAATGGATGAAATTAATTAAGTATAATTGCTAATTCTATCTTTTAATATACCATTCACATGGTTGATTGCAGTTGAAACATTACCAACTGAAACTAATAAGGTATCCAAATAATGGAAAGTTCATTTACACCGACAGAAGAATTACTTAACGCCCGTGTCGCGCAACAAGTTTCACTGGAAAATACCATTCCTTACCAAGAAATTTTATTAACGCGCCTGTGCATGCACGTGCATGGAAAACTGTTGGAATCACGTAACAATATGCTAAGAGCTCAAGGAGTCAACGAAACGCTGTTCATGGCGTTAATGATCCTTGATACCAAAGATTCTCATAGCATTCAGCCATCTGAACTTAGTGCAGCATTGGGATCTTCACGTACTAACGCTACGCGTATCGCAGATGAATTAGAAAAGAATGGCTGGATTGAACGTAAAGAAAGTCATAATGACCGTCGTTGCTTACACCTGCATTTAACTGAAAAAGGCTCTGAGTTTTTAAGCGGATTATTGCCACCACAACATAAAGCCTTAATCGATATTTGGTCGGCATTAGACACTGATGAAAAGCAGCAGCTTGATAAATTAATGCGCAAGTTACTCATCAAGCTTGATAGTATCAAAGAGTGATTATATTAACCACAATAAATTAATGGTTAATGTTTTTGAGGCATTCTGTGGTTTAAACTGAAAAAAAACCTTTTCACTCACTTATATTTCATTATCCTTTCAGTGATATATTGCTACATCCCATCGAGCAACGAAATCATTTGTCGTCTTAGTTTCCAGTAGTTAATACTAACTGCTGGAAACAGCCGTTATTTTTATCCATTGAATATGGGGAACCATCAGTATGAGCGCCCGCGAGGATCTACCGGAAACGCAAACACCGCCATTAAACAAAAAAAGACAGCGCAGAAATGCTCTCATGTTCTTAACCTTTATTTTTGTCGCTATTGGCATCGGGTGGACGGCATACTGGTATATTGTCCTACGCCATTACGAGTCCACAGATAATGCTTATGTAGCCGGAAATCAGGTTCAAATCCAAGCTCAAATATCAGGCAGCGTCATGACGGTCAACGTCGACAATACCGATTTTGTTAAAAGCGGAACAGTATTGGTGGAACTCGACCCTCGAGATGCTGAATTAGCTCTCGAAAAAGCAAAAACTGAACTTGCTAACAGTGTTAGACAATCCCAGCAGCACATAATCAATAGTCGACAATTTCAAGCTAATATTGATGTTAAACGCTCTGAACTATCCCGTTTGCAAAATGATTTAAAACGTCGTGAAGTTCTAGGAAATAGTAATCTGATTGGAAAAGAAGAACTACAACACGCGAGAGAAGCGGTCGTCAGCGCTAAAAGTGCTTTGGATGTGGCAATTGAGCAATATAATGCCAACCAAGCCATCGTGCTCAATACTGCCCTAGAAAAACAACCTCTCGTTGAACAAGCGGCAACACAAGTGAGAAATGCGTGGCTTGCTCTACAACGAACCAAAATTGTCAGCCCTGTGGATGGTTACGTGTCGCGCCGCAGCGTACAAGTCGGCTCGCAAATCACGCCAAATACCCCATTAATGGCAATCGTGCCATCTAGCGGTATGTGGATTGATGCCAACTTTAAAGAAACACAACTTTCCAGCATGCGGATTGGTCAGCCCGCAAAAGTCACGACCGATTTCTATGGTAAAAATGTAGTATTCAACGGTACGGTCGTTGGATTAGATATGGGTACAGGTAGCGCATTTTCATTATTACCTGCGCAAAATGCCAGCGGTAACTGGATTAAAGTAGTACAACGCCTCCCGGTACGTATTGCTCTTGACGAGGCTCAGTTAGATGAATACCCATTACGTATTGGGCTTTCTACGGAAGTTGAAGTGGATACCGCCAACAAAGACGGGAAAGTGTTATCAAAGGGTCTACGTGATGCGCCGGCTTACCACACGACGGCTTTAGCTGTAGATATGTCTCCTGCTGACAAGATTGTTGCTGAGATTATTCAGAATAATGCCGGCAATAAGTAAACGGAGACACTGACGTGACAAATGCACCGTTAACTGGCTCAAAATTGGCTTGGATGACGATTGCCTTATCTTTGGCAACTTTCATGCAGGTATTGGATTCGACCATTGCTAACGTCGCTATCCCCACTATTGCGGGTAATCTGGGTGCATCTAACTCACAAGGCACATGGGTGATTACGTCGTTTGGCGTCGCGAATGCTATCTCTATCCCTGTCACTGGTTGGCTAGCTCGCCGTATTGGTGAAGTTCGACTCTTTTTATGGTCTACAGGGCTTTTCGCACTCACCTCATGGTTATGTGGGATCTCTAACAGCTTAGAAATGCTCATCTTATTCCGCGTATTACAAGGTTTAGTTGCAGGTCCTCTGATTCCGCTTTCCCAAAGTTTATTGCTAAACAACTATCCTCCAGCCAAACGCAGTATGGCGCTTGCATTATGGTCAATGACCATTGTTGTCGCCCCTATCTGTGGACCTATTCTTGGCGGATATATCAGTGATAACTATCACTGGGGATGGATTTTCTTTATTAACGTGCCATTTAGTATCGCCATTATTTTTGCCATCATGCGAACCTTAAAAGGACGTGAAACAAAAATATCCATCAAACCAATTGATACTGTTGGACTTGTCTTACTGGTCGTCGGTATTGGCGCACTCCAAATTATGCTCGACCAAGGGAAAGAGCTTGATTGGTTTAATTCAACAGAGATTATTGTTCTGGCAGTGATTGCAGTTGTCGCAATTGCCTTCTTGATTGTTTGGGAGTTAACAGATGAACATCCTGTAATCGACCTTTCACTCTTCAAAGAACGCAATTTTACCATTGGCTGCTTAGCGCTCAGTTTGGCATATATGCTCTATTTCGGCACTATCGTTCTATTGCCTCAATTACTCCAAGAGGTATACGGCTATACGGCAACTTGGGCAGGCTTAGCATCGGCACCGGTCGGTCTATTGCCTCTTTTAATCACGCCTATTATTGGTCGCTTCGGTAACCGTATCGATATGCGTTACTTAGTTACCTTCAGCTTTATTATGTATGCAGTGTGTTATTACTGGCGAGCTTATACCTTCGAACCAGGAATGGGATTCGCGGCGGCTGCATGGCCTCAGTTTGTTCAAGGCTTAGCGATTGCCTGCTTCTTTATGCCACTAACAACCATTACGTTATCAGGCTTACCACCTGAAAGAATGGCGTCAGCATCTAGCTTATCTAACTTTACGCGAACATTAGCAGGGGCAATTGGTACCTCGATCACAACCACTCTGTGGACACAACGTGAAGCGATGCACCATGAAAACTTAACGGAATTTGTTAATCCATATAATCCTAATGCTCAACATATGTACAGTGAGCTCGCGCAAATAGGCATGAATGAGCAGCAAAGCGCCGCTTATATTGCACGCTCAATCACAGAGCAAGGGCTAATTATTTCGGCGAATGAGATTTTTTGGATGTCCGCGGGGGTCTTTATTCTACTCATGGTCATAGTTTGGTTTGCGAAACCACCATTCGGCGCAGGATCGAAAGAGGGTGGAGGCGGCGCTCACTAACCCCTATTCTCGCTATCATGTTGAAACGAAAAAAAACCATACACAATTTTGTGTATGGTTTTTTCTTTAAGCTCATGCTAATGCACGATTACTTAACTTTGTTTTGTGACCACCACTGAGATAGCATAATACCGGTTGCCACAGAAACGTTCAGGCTTTCAACTTTACCTGTTCCGCCAATGTACAAACTCATATCGCCCTGATCCCAAGTGCTATCACTTAATCCATCACTCTCTTGACCTAACACCAGCACCATTTTCTTCGGTAATTGAACTTTAGCAATGTCCTGACTACCTTTATGGCTTGATGTGGTGACAATGGTATAGCCCGCTTGACGGAACTTATCCAATGTTGTCGTGAAGCCATCCGCGTCAATCGCTTTAATATGCTCAGCACCACCTTCAGCAGTACGAATTGCCGCACCAGACTCTAACATTCCGGCATCTTGTAAAATTACGCCTTTCACGCCAAAGTGAGCACAACTACGCATGATCCCGCCAAGGTTATGTGGATTACCCACATCTTCCAATGCTAAAACACAATCGGTATCTACCGCATTTTCTAAGTAAACCTCAGCCGCCATACCACCACGTTTTTTAATGATGAAGCACACACCACCATGGTGTTCAGTACCAGATGCTTTCGCAAGCTCTTCTTCATCAACAACATGGTATGCTTTACGGTTTGCCGCCATCCATTTTAATGCATCACGAAAACGGGGAGTCACTGACTGTAAGAACCACGCACGAACAATGCCGTCTGGACGGTTTTTAAACATCGCTTGGCAAGCATTTTCACCATAAATACGCGTCTCTTCTTGACGCTGTTTACGCAGTTGTTCAGGGTCAATTTGGCTTTTCCCTGAAATACCACCATGGTCATTTTCTAATTCATCACTACCTGGTTTTGATACAGTACGCCATGGTGACTGCTCGCGAGGTGCGCTATCACGTGGGCTGGAACGTCTATCGCTGTCAGAACGTCTTTCTGAACGACCACCTTCTGGGCGGTTTGAACGACCTGAACGATCGTTGCGATCATTACGATCGTTACGCCCACCAGAACGTTTGTCACCGCGTCTATCATCGCGCTTATCATCACGACCGCCGCGGCGCTTATCATTACCTTTATTATTGTCCTGCTCTTCGCTACGGACATACATCACTTTTACTTTGCCGTTTTTACCACTAAAATCATTCGTGTCGTTCATCGCTATCCCCTACTAAGCTATGGCGCGAAGATTACATGAAGTTGCAAAGCTACGCTACCGATCCTCACTATTATCTCACCGAAAAGTTGTTGAATATACTTCTATCGTATGCAAATCGTTTTGCGTACAATATGCCCCTTATTTTGTTGCAATGAAAAGTACCCTATCAACCATGAGTCAGAACGCTGTCTATCTCCTGCGCCAACAACGCTTAGCTCTTTCAACAAAACCTTTTAAAGCAAGAGGTTGTCGAGTAAAACGTTGCCATTTTTGCCTACTACCTGTTCCACAATGTTTATGTGAAGAGACTGTTTCTGCGCAAGCAAAAAGCCAATTTTGTCTCATTATGTTTGATGGTGAGGTTTTTAAACCTAGCAATACAGGAAAACTGATTGCAGATGTACTTCCTGATACGCAAGCTTACCAATGGTCCAGAACAGATCCTGATAGCCAGTTATTAGCGATACTGCAAGATCAGACTAGACAACCTTATCTGATTTTCCCAGAAAGCTACGCACAAAATGATCGTATTGTTGTTAACCAACCGACGCTTTCCCACAAACCTGCATTGTTCATCTTATTAGACGGAACTTGGCCGGAAGCCCGTAAAATGTTTCGAAAAAGTCCTTACTTGGACCAAATTCCCATGCTATCCATTAACACCAAAGCGAGAACAGATTACCTCCTACGTATCCCATCAAGGGAAGAGCAACACTGTACGGCTGAAGTCGCCGCCACTGTATTGGAACAAGCTGGGGACATCGATGCATCTCAAAAGTTATTTGCTCATTTTAATCTGTTTCGCCACAAATACTTGGAAGGAAAACCCCACCACCCGACCGCTCAAATGCTCCTATCTCAGCCCTTAAAATAACGCTTATTAGGTATTCTTTACGTTATTTATACATTGCGCTTTCCAGCAATTTATATTTTGAAAATCACCTTCACAACAAAACGTGAGGGTGCTTGTATTATTCAATAAAATTCCCTCTATAAACTGGCGCTTCTCCCAATATACGGCATAGTATTGCTTACGAACTCAAGATCAATTGGGCGGTATTTACGCTCACCACATAAAAGGTTTGCCAGCATGGGGTTAGTGAGTCAACTAGAGTCATTATTTAGGCCAAAATCCATCGTTGTCGTAGGCGCTTCAGAAGATCCTAGCCGAGCAGGTTCCGTCATGATGAAGAACTTACTGAGCAGTGGCTTTAAAGGTCCTATTCTGCCCGTTAATCCGAATAGAAACTCTATTCTTGGCGTCCTCGCTTACCCATCAATTGATAAACTGCCATTAAAACCTGATCTTGCCGTCATCTGTACCCACTATTCTCGTAACACCGAATGCTTACGGCAACTTGGAGAAGCTGGCTGTAATGTTGTGATCATACTGTCATCCCCTTCTATTCAGTTTAACGAACTGAAAAAAGTGGCGCAGCAATACCAAATTCGCTTGCTAGGTCCCAATAGTTTAGGCTTCTTTGCCCCATGGCAAGGACTCAATGCCAGCTTTTCCCCTATTCCTATTTTAAAAGGCAAATTAGCATTTATTTCACAATCTGCCGCAGTTTCAAATACCGTATTGGATTGGGCGCGTCACCGAGATATCGGTTTTTCGTATTTTATTGCTCTAGGAGATAGCATCGATATTGATATCGATGATCTGCTGGACTACCTAGCCCGAGATAGCAAAACCAGCGCAATTTTGCTGTATTTAGAAAATATTAGTGATGCAAGGCGCTTTTTATCTTCTTCTCGTAGTGCATCACGTAATAAACCAATTTTGGTTATCAAAAGCGGTCGCACCCGAAAAGCACAAGAATTACTTGGTGAAAAACCAAGTTTAGATGCCGCCTATGATGCGGCTATCCAACGCGCGGGTTTACTGCGAGTACAAGATACCCATGAAATGTTTTCGGCAGTCGAAACTCTAAGCTATATGACCCCACTGCGAGGGGAACGTTTATCAATAATGAGTAATGGCTCCGCACCTGCTGCGATGGCACTTGATGAGCTACTACTGAGAAATGGAAAACTCGCGAAACTTGGCGTAGAAACAGAAAACGAATTAAGCTCCTTGCTCCCTCTCGATTTATCAACGCAAAATCCAATTGATCTCGGCGATGATTCCACGGTAGATAGATACCTTAACGTGTTGAACAAAATGCTCGATAGCCACGATCATGATGCATTGCTTTTGATCCACACACCCAGTGCCATAACCCAAAGCAAATCTATGGCAGAAAAAGTGATTAAAGCAATTAAACAGCATCCACGAGGAAAATGGCTAACGATATTAACAAATTGGTGTGGGGAATATACATCCCAAGAGGCAAGAAGGCTCTTTAGCGAAGCAGGTATTCCAACTTATCGAACACCTGAAGGTGCTATTACTGCCTATATGCATATGGTGGAATATCGTCGTAACCAAAAACAATTAAAAGAAACCCCTGCCCTTCCTATCGGGATTACTGCGAATACTCAGCAAGCCCATACATGCATTATGCAGGCAATTGAAAATAACAAATTACATTTGGATACCCATGAAGTTCAGCCTATTTTAAAAGCTTATGGATTAAATAGCCTACCAACATGGATAGCGCATTCTAGTGAACAAGCTGTTGAAATTGCTGAAAAGATTGGTTATCCCGTTGCATTGAAATTACGGTCCCCTGATATTGTGCACAAATCAGAAGTTCAAGGGGTTATGCTCTATTTAAGGAATGCCAAAGAAGTTGCAGAGGCGGCTGATGCGATCATAGAACGCGTTTCTACCAACTTCCCTCTAGCACGGATTGAAGGCTTATTAGTACAAAGTATGGCGAATAGAGCCGGTGCTCAAGAGCTCCGTATTGCGGTAGAATTGGATCCCGTATTTGGTCTACTAATCATGCTTGGTGAAGGTGGTATTGAATGGCAGCAAGAGAGCCAAGCTGCCGTCGCGCTTCCTCCACTGAATTTAGCTCTGGCGCGTTATTTGGTCATCAATGCCATTAAAGGACATAAAATTAAAGCCCGTAGTGCTTTAGAACCATTAGATATTCCAGGGCTAGCTAGCTTACTGGTTCGGGTCTCTAATTTAATTATTGATTGCCCTAATATCAGCCGATTGGATATACACCCGCTGCTAGCCGCAGGCGATGAATTCACATTGCTTGATGTTTCAATGACATTAAGCTCTACAACTGATAGCCCAAATACTCGACTTGCCATTCGCCCATATCCAAATGAATTAGAAGAGACAATCCACCTAAAAGATGATCTGACTTGCTTGCTAAGACCGATTCTTCCGGAAGATGAGCCTTTACTGAAATCCTTTATTGAACAAGTCACCAAAGAAGATCTGTATTACCGCTATTTTAGTGAAATCAGTGAGTTTACTCATGATGATCTCGCCAATATGACTCAAATAGACTATGACCGAGAAATGGCATTTGTCGCCGTTAAAAATAGCAAGACACAACCTGAAATTATTGGCGTTACCCGTGCGATGGCGGATCCTGACAATCAAGAAGCAGAATTTGCAGTGTTAGTTCGTTCAGATATGAAAGGGCAAACTCTAGGCTATCAATTGATGCAAAAGCTTCTGAATTACACCCGCGCACATGGTATTAAAAAATTGACCGCAATCACCATGCCAGAAAATCGCAATATGATCAGCTTGGCAAAAAAACTAGGGTTTCAAATTGATGTTCAATTTGAGGATGGTGTCGTGAATCTGACCCTGCATCTATAATAAAATTTAGGAATACACTGTAATCTGCATGGTAAGCAAACCAATTACCAATTTATTCCTAATGAACGATGTAAATATGATATCATCGACAGATCATTCGCTTAAATATTTGTATAAAGCGATTTGCTATTAGACTAACAAGAGAAAATTCACACTGTGATGTTGTCAAAATTAAAACAAGCAAAACATCAACAACACTTGGCAAATATGCCTAAATTGTCTCAGTCAGTTGATGATGTTAAAACGCTCTATAAGACGGAAGATTTTCGTGGTGCTCTGCTTGAACAAATCTCGCAAGCTAAAAATACAGTCTACATTACGGCGCTGTATTTAGAAAAAGACGATGCGGGTAAAGACATTCTTCATGCTTTATATGCTGCTAAGCAAGCAAATCCTAATCTAGATATTAAAATTTTAGTTGATTGGCACCGAGCTCAACGAGGGCGTATTGGTGCAGCAGCTAATCTCACTAATGCCGATTGGTATTATGAAGTCTCTCAACAATACCCTCATATTGAGATTCCTGTTTTTGGAATTCCTGTTAATACACGGGAGGCATTGGGCGTACTACATTTAAAAGGCTTCTTATTTGATGATACATTGCTATATAGCGGTGCAAGTATCAACGATGTGTATTTACATCGTCATGAAAAATATCGCTATGATAGATATCACCTGATCAAAAATAGCCATCTCACCGCGACGATGAAGAAATTCATTGATGACTCTCTTCTATCATCAGATGCTATTCATCTACTCAATACGCCTAATCGACCAAAAACTGCGGAATTCAAAGGGTTAATCAAACAATTTCGTTTATCATTACGTGGGATAAACTACCAATTCGTAGGAAATGCTAGTAATGATGAGCTCGCTGTTATCCCCTTTGTTGGTCTAGGTAAAAAGAATGAGTTAAACCGTACGATCACACATTTAATGAGCTCAACCTCTGAAAAGCTGACCATCTGTACACCATACTTTAATTTACCTGCCGTTTTGGTCAGGATTATCAGTAAATTACTGCGTGATGGAAAAAAAGTTGAAATTATTATTGGCGATAAAACGGCTAACGATTTTTATATCCCGCCAGAAGAACCATTTAAGATTATTGGTGCATTACCTTATCTCTATGAAATAAACTTGCGCCGTTTTGTCAGCCGCTTACAACGCTTCATTGACAGTGGGCAACTGACTGTTCGTTTATGGAAAGATGGTGATAATACCTACCATCTCAAAGGAATGTGGGTTGATAATCAGTGGCAATTGATTACAGGTAATAACTTGAATCCACGAGCTTGGGGATTAGATCTGGAAAATGCTGTTTTGATCCACGATCCGAAACAGCAACTCCAAGAACAACGCCAACATGAGTTAGATTGTATTCGCACTCATACTAAAGTTGTTCATCACTACCGTGAATTGGACAGCATTCAAACTTACCCGGTTAAAGTGAAAAAGCTGATCCGCCGATTACGACGGATCCGCGTCGACCGCCTAATTAGTCGAATACTTTAATTATTATCTCTTTAAAGCGCCGCTCACGTGGCGCTTTTTATTATCTATTGAACTCTAACTCACGAGTTGTTGTAGAGGCTCAAGATATGTCATCTATCACATATAAACCATTAGCTTTAATTTTTTCATTAATAATCATCACTGGCTGCTCAGGGTTTCATTGGTCAAATGATAACTGGAAAGGTAAGGATAAAGCACAACATTTCGCCTTTTCAGCTGCGATGGCAGCTGCAGGAAACGCTTATGCCGATAGACAAAACATGCAACATAGACAAGCAGCTCAATTCGGCATGGTATTCTCTATTTCTCTAGGGGCAGCAAAAGAATTCTATGATAGCCGCCCATCGGGTACTGGCTGGAGTTTGCATGATTTTGCTTATGATATCGCTGGGGCTGTTGCAGGTTATACGCTCTACCAAAACTTTAAATAGTATTCATAAGATTTAAAATCTGACGCAGCAGGTAAGAAATAGGTACAGGTACAGGTACAGGAAGTGATCTTTGAAATAGCATGTTACTGAAAAACAAAAACCCCGTGATTTTCATCACGGGGCTTGCTAT